>CAXNHI010000001.1:0-26283 GCA_964202195.1 Candidatus Planktophila sp.
AATAAGTCTCGCTCAAAAAAGAAGAAGAAGGCTGAGTGAGTGTAGTTCGTGGAATCAGCAGAGATCCGCGCACGTTGGCTGCGCTTTTTTGAATCGGGAAACTCCCAGGGATTAACCCATACAGTCGTCCCATCAGCATCTCTTATTGCTGATGATCCAAATCTTCTCCTCGTAAATGCCGGCATGGTTCCATTCAAACCTTTCTTCCTTGGAGAAGTAACACCTCCGTACAAGCGTGCTACCTCGGTTCAAAAGTGTGTTCGTACACTCGATATTGACGAAGTTGGAAAAACAACAAGACACGCCTCCTTCTTCCAAATGTGCGGCAACTTTTCCTTCGGTGATTACTTCAAAGAGGGTGCTATCGCACTTGCGTGGGAGTTACTGACAAAGCCGGTCGCTGATGGTGGATATGCTTTTCCCGAGGAGCGTCTCTGGGTAACTGTTTATCTCGATGATGATGAGGCTGCCGATATTTGGCATACGAAGATTGGTGTCCCACTCGAGCGAATCCAACGCAGAGATATGGCAGATAACTTCTGGTCGATGGGCGTTCCTGGGCCTTGCGGACCTTGTTCAGAAATTTACTATGACCGCGGCCCTGCATATGGCATCGATGGTGGACCGATTGCAGATGAAAATAGATACCTTGAAGTCTGGAACCTGGTCTTCATGCAGAACGAACGCGGAGCCGGTGGCGGTAAAGAGGGTTACCCAATTCTCGGTGAACTTCCTGCCAAAAGTATTGATACTGGGTTAGGTCTTGAGCGCATGGCAGCTCTGCTGCAAGGCGTTGAAAACATTTATGAAATTGATACTACGATGCAGATTCTCTCTAAGGCCTCACAGCTTTCTGGTGTGAAGTATGGGAAGAATGAAAAGTCAGATGTTTCACTTCGTGTTATTGCAGACCACGCACGCACCGCTGCAATGTTGATCGGTGACGGTGTTATACCCGGTAACGAGGGTCGTGGATACGTTTTGCGTAGAATGATGCGTAGAACCATTAGAAATATGAGACTTCTCGGAACTAATGATCCGGGCATGGCTGCGCTAACAGAGGCTGCAATTGGTGCGATGGGGCCTCAGTATCCAGAACTTATCGCCGATTCAGCTCGTATTTTATCTGTCAGTGCATCAGAGGAAGAGAGCTTCCTACAAACACTCAAGAGCGGTACCGCAATCTTTGATTTGGCAGCCAACGCTGTGAAGGCAACAAAATCGATGCGAATGAGTGGTGACGATGTATTTAAACTTCACGATACATACGGATTCCCATTTGATCTCACACTTGAGATGGCGCGCGAGGTTGGCTTAGAGGTTGATGAATCTGGTTTCACCCGCCTCATGAAAGAACAGCGCGATCGAGCTAAGGCTGATGCGCGTGCCAAGAAGAGCGGCCACACAGATCTCAGTGAGTATAAGAAGATCGCTGATAAATCGGGAGCTACAGAATTCGTTGGATATACGCAAGTAGGGACTGAATCACGCGTTAATGCAATTTTGGTAGATGGAGTCGGAACCAAGAGCGCCCAGGCCGGAGATGACGTTGAAATTATTTTGGATCGCACCCCGTTCTACGCAGAAGGTGGCGGTCAATTAGCTGACGGAGGAACAATCACTCTCTCAGATGGTACTGTTGTAGAGATCGACGATGTGCAGACACCTGTACCAGGAGTCTCCATCCATCGTGGTCGCGTCCTTTCGGGTGCAATCGAAGTAGGGCAAACGAGTATTGCACTGATCGATCAAGAGCGTCGCAATGCAATTTCTCGTGCTCACACCGCAACCCATATGGTGCATAAAGCATTTCGTGAAATTCTGGGCGAGACAGCGACCCAAGCTGGTTCCGAAAACTCTCCGGGACGATTTAGATTTGATTTCCCAGCAACGGGTGCTCTCTCAGATGGAGTTCTCGATGATGTTGAAGCTCGGGTAAACGCCTTGCTTCTTGATGATCTAGCCATTACAGCAGAAGTGATGTCGCAAGATGAGGCTAAGAAACTCGGCGCAATGGCGCTCTTCGGTGAAAAGTACGGCGATCGAGTTCGTGTCGTAAGCGTGGGAGATTGGGCGCGCGAGCTCTGCGGCGGAACACATGTGCATAGATCTGGTCAACTCGGTGTGGTTAAACTTTTGTCAGAGTCTTCAATCGGTGCGGGAGTACGACGCGTCGAGGCACTCGTTGGCGCAGATGCGTATCAATTTCTAGCTCGCGAACACGTTCTACTTAACTCTCTTACTCAGATAATTAAGGGTGCACGCGTAGAAGAGCTTCCAACCCGAATCAATGATCTTGTTATCAAGATGCGCGATATCGAGAAAGAGTTATCGACGCTGCGCACCGCATCGGCAATGGAAAGTGCTGCATCTCTGATCTCAATAGCGAAAATTGTATCTGGCACCACAGTGGTAGTTGGTTCTCTCGCTGATGGAATAGCAGCAGATAATTTACGATTGATCGCACTTGATCTGCGAGCAAGAAATGCGAACACAGTAGTTGCTTTGACTAGCGTGGTAGAAGAGAAGATTGTCTTGGTCGTTGCAGTCAGTGATGATGCGTGCGCGAGCGGTGTAAAGGCTGGAGCGCTGGTAAAACTTGGAAGCGCAATACTTGGCGGCGGTGGCGGCGGAAAAGATGATTTCGCACAAGGCGGCGGAAGTGATCGCACGAAAATCGCAGCAGCTTTAGAAGCGATCGAACTAGCGATCGCAGGTAAATAATGTCTCGGCTGGGTCGTCGACTCGCCTTTGATTATGGGGATGTACGAATTGGCGTCGCGGTCTGTGACCCTGATGGAATCCTGGCAACACCCCTCGAATTTCTCTCTACAAAGGATCCGGCTCTCAAGAGTTCGATCCTTGCTCTATGCAGCGAATATGAGCCAGCAAAGATCTATGTTGGTCTGCCACTTAACCTCTCCGGAGCAGAGTCAGAGGCAACAAAGAAAGCCATCGCATTTTCTGATCTGCTCACCCAGCTTGTTTCCTGTCCTGTAAAACTTGTCGATGAACGTCTCACAACATCTTCGGCATCTGCTTCGCTATCGCAAGCAGGTGTCAACGCAAAGGATCAGCGTAAAAAGATTGATTCGCTATCTGCTGTGATTATTTTGGAGTCAGGATTGGCTAAAGATCGTGAATAGGCGGCCGCTATTGCGCGTGAGCGCCGCCCTTGTAGTGAGCGTTCTATTTATCTATCTTCTTGCGATCGTTAGGTCTGGCCCGGATGCTGCAGCGGACTTTGATTGTTCTAGTGACCCAGGTCAGCGCAGTGTTTCTATAGATGTAGCCTCAGGTGAGACTGGCCTAGAAATCGCCCGGGAGTTATTTGAGAAAGATGTAATTGCCTCATCTGAAGTATTTTTCAGGCTTGCAGTAGCAGAGCCAAGGGCAGAGCTTATCGCGCCAGGAGTTCACACGATTGATACGCAAATTTGTGCAAAGAGTGCTCTTGATCAACTGCTGGATAACAAGAGAATTGCCGGACTTATCGCGGTTTCTGAAGGTGCATGGATAAGTGAGATAAAGAAACTTTTCACCAGAGCGGGATATCCGCGAGAAGAAGTCAAAGCCGCCTTTTCCAGTGCTGTCGTTCCAAAGCCATTCACAGAATTAGAAGGGCTTCTCTTCCCTGCTCAGTACAGTTTTGCGCAAGGAACGAAAGCTGATGTAGCGCTGAAAGAGATGATTGCGCGTGGTCTTGCTGAAGTAGTAAAGGTCGGCTTCCTTTCTGATCAATCTAAGTACTCGCCACAGCAACTTCTGACTATTGCTTCGATCATTCAAGCAGAGGGTGGTGATGGAGACTTCACAAAAGTTTCACGTGTGATCCACAACCGACTGAAGATAGGTATGCCGCTACAGATGGATTCAACCGTCCATTTTGTTATGGAATCACGCGGAAATATTTTCTTGAGTACCAAGTCCACACTTATTAATTCACCGTATAACACCTATCGAAAGTATGGCCTGCCTCCAGGTCCGATTGGAAACCCTGGCCTTAACGCCATGAAGGCGGCTTTGTTGCCAGCAGCGGGGGATTGGCTCTATTTCATTACCGTTGCCCCGCAAGACACGCGCTTTACTTCATCATTAGAAGAATTCAACACGTGGAAGGTACTCTACAAAAAGAATTTACGAGCAGGAAAGTTTGAGGATAATTCGTGATCAGAGGCGGTGTTCTAGGATCTCCTATCTCACACTCGCTTTCACCTGCTCTTCATCGTGCGGCCTTCGAGCGCATTGGTGTCACCGGAAGTTATGAAGCGATAGAGGTTCCGAACGGAACCCTGCAGCAATTTTTTCTCAGCAATGAATCTGATTTTGATTACTTCTCGCTCACGATGCCGCTTAAGGAAGAGGCTCATCTTCTTAATGTGAGCTGTGACGAACTCTCGTTGCGCATCGGTTCAATCAACACTCTCTATAAGAAAGAGGGGCGCTGGTTCGGTACTTCCACCGATGGTTCAGGATTTTTAGCTGCCCTCGATGCACAGGGTTATTCGACAAGCTCACATGCTCTGATTCTTGGAGCAGGTGGAACGGCACGCGCAGTTGCCGGAGCACTCGATGGAAACGTCGAAACTCTTTCCGTGATGGGTCGCACTTCAACTCGTAGAGATGCCCTTGAGCGCTGTGTTGAAAAATCAACTTTCAATTATCTTCCTTGGATTAGTGATCCTGATATTAATTCCTACGATCTCATCGTCAATACAACACCAGCCGGTGCCGCTGATTTGTTAGCAGAAAACTTGCCACCTCAAGTCTCAGGACTGCTCTTTGATGTGATCTATAAGCCGTGGCCAACTGTTCTTGCATCTGCTTGGAGTGATCGATCTGGGAAGGTCATCAACGGTAAAGAGCTTTTGTTGTGGCAAGGTTTGGATCAACTTGCCTTAGTTCTTTCACAAGAGATCGATCGTTTATCACTGTCGAGCCATCTGCGCACTGTACTTTCTAAACTTTAACCACACTCTCTAGCCCTATAAGGGCTGCTCTCTTTGTCCTCAATATCCTCTCTGAATGCAGCTAATGGTCTTACCAATTCTGGCGTGGATCGCGCTGGTCGATATGAGAACTCATCTCATACCAAACAGAGCGATTGTAATTCTTGGGATTGCATCGCTTATAACAACTGATGTGAGAAGTTTTATATTTTGCGACCACTTCTACACGGCGATGATCGTTCTCTCCGTCGCGGTCTTTCTCTCAATTTTCTGCGGACTCGGTATGGGCGATGTAAAGCTTCTGGCAGTACTGGCCATCTTCGTCCTGCCCGCGCAGGCTGACACATACATGATTTTTTTGCTCACAGTCGCTGTAACAGCGTCGGCTCATGCGATCTTTCTTTCTCGAGGAGACATCCGCAAATATCTACAGATACCGCTTGCTCCGGCAATATTCTGTGGAACTATCGCGACTTTAATCACTAAATAGGTAAGCATCAGCGCCGCGGATCTGCCAGAATATGCTCATGCGCTGGCTAACTGCAGGTGAATCACACGGTCAGGCGCTCTCGGCAATTATTGAGGGCGTGCCAGCCCATGTTGCAATCGACTCAACCTTTCTTGATTTTCACCTGGCACGTCGCCGACTTGGCTTCGGACGTGGTGCCCGACAAAACTTTGAAGCAGATAAAATTTCGATTATTGGCGGCGTTCGTTTAGGTCAGAGTCAAGGCGGGCCTATCAGCATTCAGGTTGGCAACTCCGAATGGCCAAAGTGGGAAAAGGTAATGAGCGCCGATCCCGTCGATGCGAGTGAAATTGAAGGGTTGGCTCGAAACGCACCTCTTACTCGTCCTCGCCCAGGCCACGCAGATTTAGTGGGAATGCAAAAATATGATTTTGATGACGCACGTCCAATTCTTGAACGGGCAAGTGCTCGTGAGACTGCCTCTCGCGTTGCATTAGGAGCGGTTGCCCGTGCATTTTTGGAGCAGAGCGTTGGAATTACAATCCTGAGTCACGTCATTTCAATTGGAACGGTTCGCGTTCCAGAGACTGCAGCGTTACCGGCCTATAGCGATATGGCGCGAATTGATAGCGATCCTGTTCGTTGCGCTGATGCTGAGACAAGTGTGAAGATGATTGCAGAGATCGATGCCGCACACTCCGATGGTGACACGCTCGGTGGAGTCTGTGAAATTTTGGCTTATAACCTCCCGCCTGGACTTGGTTCACATGTGCATTGGGATCGTCGACTAGATGCGCGGTTGGCAGGTGCGATGATGGGTATTCAAGCAATTAAAGGTGTAGAGATCGGTGATGGATTCACAACTGCTACGCGCAGGGGATCTAAAGCACATGATGAAATTGAACATAACAAGGCAGGCGCCATCGTTCGTCGAAGCGATCGTGCTGGCGGTACCGAAGGCGGAATGTCAAACGGTGAAATTTTGCGAGTGAGTATTGCAATGAAACCAATCTCTACCGTACCTAAAGCTCTCGATACGATCGATGTAGCAACGGGTCAAGCTGCAAAGGCAATTAATCAACGTTCAGATGTCTGCGCAGTACCTGCCTCAGGTGTTGTCGGAGAAGCGATGGCAGCGCTCGTACTTGCTGAAGCGGTCCTTGAAAAATTTGGTGGCGATAGCGTTGGGGAGACAAAACGAAATTTTGAGTCGTATATAGCTCATCTTCGTTTTAAGTAAAATGCCGCAAATCATTTTGATTGGCCCACCAGGAGCAGGAAAGTCTTCTGTCGGAAAAGCTCTTGGTCAACGCCTATCAACAAGTTTTGCTGATACAGATTTACTTATCGAAAAAGAATCTGGATTGCGTGTATCTGAGATATTTCTCGATAAGGGTGAAGAATTCTTTAGAGAGCTTGAGCGAGAGATTGTCCTGCGAGAACTCGTTGACTTTGATGGTGTCCTAGCCTTAGGTGGAGGTGCGATCATGAACGCAGATGTCGAACAGGCGCTGCGTGAATCTTCGGATCCCATCTGTTTTCTCGATGTCTCACTTTCTAGTGCTGCTCCACGGATCGGCTTCAATCGTGATCGTCCTTTATTGGTTGGTAATCCTCGAGCTAAGTGGCAAGAGTTGATGAATATACGTCGACCAATTTATGAATCTCTGGCAACGTTTACTATTTCAACTGAATCAGGAACACCGTCACACATTGCTCAGGAAATTGCCGATATCTTAGCAAAGAGTAAGGAAGTTAATTTATGAGCCGCGTAATTAGCGTAAGTGCTGAAACAAAGTATGACGTAGTTATCGGGTGTAACTGGAGGGATGAGTTAAGCGAGCGTGCTTCTGAGCGTACGCGTTGCGCGATTGTCACAACCGAGTCGATGAAGATTGCACTCGGTAATGTAGAGGCAGGGGATTGTGAGTTTCTATATTGCATCATCCCCGATGGAGAAGAGGGCAAAAGTCCAGATGTACTTCTGAGGCTCTGGAATTGGTTAGCAGCGGCAGGATTTACCCGCACTGATTTAGTTGTTGGCATCGGTGGTGGTGCGATTACTGATATCGCAGGTTTTGCTGCAGCGACCTATCTTCGCGGTATTGATTGGATTGCGATACCTACTTCAGTTGCTGGGTCGGTTGATGCTGCAATAGGTGGAAAAACTGGCGCAAATCTCGATTATGGTAAGAATTTAGTCGGTTCATTCCATTCACCGCGCGCCGTCCTGATTGATCACTCATGGTTTGCGACTCTTTCAGATCGTGATTTCTCGGCTGGATTGGCAGAGGTCGTTAAGTGTGGATTTATACGTGATGCTCAAATCTTGCAGCTCATTAAGAGTAAAGATCTACAATCGTTGCGAGCCGACGAAGTACTTGTCTTGGAGTTAATCACACGTGCCGTACAGGTCAAAGCTGATGTAGTCAGTGGAGATTTCAAAGAGAGTTTTGATCGCGAGATCCTGAATTACGGACATACCTTTGGCCATGCCGTGGAGAAGCACGCTAAGTTCTCTCTTCGCCATGGCGAGTGTGTTGCTATTGGAATGGCATTTATGGCGCATCTGCAATCAGAGCTTGGGCTCATCACCGATGAAATTCGTGATCTACATTTCTCGATATTGACCGGAATTAATCTTCCAATCAGCTACTCGGCGGGTGATTGGCCTGAGCTGAGGGCTCTCATGTCGATGGATAAGAAATCGCGCGGAAACACTCTTCGCTTTGTAACTATCTCTGAGATTGGGAAAACCGACCGAATCGCAGATGTGGCGCAGGGACATCTCGTGAGCGCATATGAGAAGGTATGCTCATGAAAGTTTTAGTAATCAATGGACCAAACCTTTCTAGGTTAGATATTCGTGACTCATCAATCTATGGTGATATGAGTTACCCACAATTAGAAGCTCATATTCGTAGCGCTGCCGAGAGCAATGGCTTTGTCGCAGATGTGCGCCAGAGTGATGATGAAGCGACAATCATTGGTTGGCTTCACGAGGCAGCCGATTCGAATACTCCTGTGATCATCAATCCAGCCGCCTTTACCCATTATTCGTATGCGATTCGTGATGCCGCCGAAATGGTCAAAGCCCCACTGATTGAGGTGCACCTTTCTAATCCTCTTTCACGTGAGGAATTTAGACATACTTCGGTAATTTCAGGGGTTGCTAATGGAACTATCGGGGGATTCGGTCCGAACTCATATTCGTTGGCTTTGGCTGCGCTCAAGACACTCATTTCGTAATCTTTGATGAGGTAAACTTCCACTCTTGAAGCAGATGGCAGATTGCCGTTGCAATGAACTGGAGCATTACCGTGGCAACAACAAATGATCTTAAGAATGGCATGACCCTCGACATCGAAGGGCAGCTATGGACTGTTGTTGAATTTCAGCATGTGAAGCCAGGTAAAGGCCCAGCATTCGTTCGTACCAAACTCAAGCAGGTGATGACCGGCAAAGTTGTCGATAAGACGTATAACGCTGGAGTTAAAGTTGAGATTGCAATTCTAGAGAAGCGCGAAATGAACTTTCTTTACAAAGAGGGCGATGATTTCGTTTTCATGGATAACAAAAACTTTGATCAGATGACAATCTCTGCAGCAACTGTGGGGGAAGCCTCAAACTATATGCTGGAAAATACAGAAGCCATCGTTGCAATTCATGATGACAATCCTCTCTACATTGAGCTGCCGGCTTCGGTTGAACTAATGGTCACATACACAGAGCCAGGTCTGCAAGGCGATCGATCATCTGGTGGAACAAAGCCAGCCACAGTAGAGACAGGTATTGAAGTTCAAGTGCCTCTCTTCATTAAGCAAGATGAGAAGATTCTTGTTGACACTCGCGATGGATCGTATCAAGGTCGCGCAAACTAGTGTCTGCCCGCAGTAAAGCTCGAAAACAGACCTTAGACCTTCTCTACGAATCTGATATTCGAAGCAGTGATCTCTTGGTACTTCTCGCTTCGCGCAATGTTGCAGAAGAGGGACCAGATGCCCGCCCTATACGTGAATATACGAAATCACTGATTGAGGGTATTTACACTCATAAGCGCAAGATCGATGAATTGATTACAACGTACGCACAAGGTTGGGATATGGATCGTCTACCGACGGTGGATCGCAATATTCTGCGTTTAGGAATTTACGAGATTCTCTGGGCGACAGATTTGGATGATGCAATTGTTATTGATGAGGCGCTTAGCCTTGCAAAGGATTTAAGTACCGATGACTCCGCAGGGTACATACATGGAGTGCTGGGTAGAATCGCTTCGATTAAATCGAGCTTATCTCTCTAGTCTTTTCTGCAGAGATATTCCTTGCGCTACCAACCACCCCTGATAGTTATGGTTCTCAATCTCCTGGCTTGACGAGAAGATCAGTCCTAGGTTTTGGATATCAGTTGCACGTAGTGAGACCACTGCGCCTTTCCAATCACCACGTTCTCTAATGATTTGGTGGATATATGCGAGCAGATGTGTTTTTTCAGCGCTAAGGGGTAGCCCTTGAAGAGCGCGAAGATCATAAATATGTCTGCCAAGTGAATCGGCGACAGTTAACTCTTGCTTTGGTGCCAAAATGTGGATGAGTGAGATCTGAAAGATGTCACAGATTTTTAGCAACTTCGTGATGGAGAGAGTTCGTGTGCCCCTCTCATAAGAACCCATAGCAACAGCGGTGATTGCACCAGCGGAGTGGAGTTCGAAATCGGCCAAACTCCACCCGAGGGCTAACCTAGCCGCACGTATTCGCATTTGAATCTCTCGTATCTCGTGAGTAAGCATGAGGTGCAGGGTAGAGAGGATGACTCGCTCAACGACGGAGATATTCACAGAGTTCGGGACTCTGGTGGTATCCTTTCGCCGCATCCTTTAAGACCCGTCCTGAGAGGCGGGGAAGGAGATTTAAATGAGTTCTGTTCTGTCTGCGCCAGATATCTCTCGCGCCCTTTCTCGTATAGCCCATGAAATTTGTGAACGCAACAATGGGGCGTCGTCAATTACATTGTTGGGAATCCCCACACGCGGCGCACACCTGGCCCTACGTCTGGCTCAGTTGATTGAAAAAATCGAAGGATCCCCAATACAGGTAGGAACATTGGATACAACACTCTTTCGCGATGACCTTCGCCTCAAAGCGCCACGAGCACTTATGCCCACGAGTATCCCCGCCCTCGGGATCGAAAACCGAACAGTGATACTTGTCGACGATGTTCTCTACTCTGGCAGAACAATTCGAGCAGCGCTGGATGCTCTCGGTGACATCGGACGACCGGCACGAGTGCAACTTGCCGTCCTTATAGACAGAGGCCATCGTGAACTTCCGATACGAGCAGATTTTGTTGGTAAGAATATTCCTACCTCCACCTCGCAATCAGTCAAAGTTTTGCTCACTGAGCTTGATGGAGTCGATGACGTTCTAGTCTCAGATGGAGGCGGAGAATGAAGCACCTACTCTCAATCGCTGACATCAGTCGAGGCGATGCAATCAAGATTTTAGATACAGCCGCCGAATTGGCCAGAGTCAGCGATACTCCAATGAAGAAGCTTCCGACTCTTCGTGGCCGCACTATCGTTAATCTCTTTGCCGAAGATTCAACCCGCACTCGAATCTCTTTTGAAGCAGCGGCAAAGAGACTCTCGGCAGATGTCATTAACTTCTCTGCCAAGGGATCAAGTGTTAGTAAAGGTGAATCACTGAAAGATACTGCGCAGACTTTGCAAGCCATGGGAGCTGATGCCGTAATCATCCGACATGGAGCATCTGGTGCTCCTGCTCGACTTGCAGCGTGTGAGTGGATGTCAGGGGCAGTGATTAATGCGGGAGATGGCACTCACGAACATCCAAGCCAAGCTCTTCTCGACGCATTCACTATTCGTAAGCACTTGTCGCAAGGACGTGAGGATCTCCAAGGATTGCGCGTAGCAATTGTTGGCGATGTGCTCCATTCGCGGGTCGCGCGATCAAATGTATTGTTACTGACCAAGCTTGGTGCACATGTCACGTTAGTAGCGCCTCCCACACTTCTGCCCGTAGGTGTAGAGAGTTGGCCTGTCGCTGTTTCCTATGATTTCGATCAGGTTCTTGATTCGCTAGATGCAGTGATGATGTTACGTGTACAGCAAGAGCGAATGGGCGAACTCTTCTTCCCTAATGCTCGTGAGTATTCACGCTACTTTGGACTCAATACGGACCGTCTAAACGCACTGCATCCAGGTGCAATCGTTATGCATCCAGGTCCCATGAACCGTGGTTTGGAGATCACTGCAGAGAGTGCAGATAGTGCACGCTCTGTCATCGTCGAACAGGTCGCAAATGGTGTCAGTGTGCGCATGGCGATTCTTTATCTTCTCTTAGCTGGCGATACTTCGATTGAGGCGGGCTTGTAGTGACTACTGATACAAAGAAAACTCTCATCAAGAATGGAACGTTGGCTGATGGCCGAGTCTGTGATGTACTAATCGAAGATGGATTGATACAGGCAGTCGCTCCTTCATTGAACGATAATAATGCGAAAGTTTTTGATGCAACATCAATGATCGTTATGTCAGGTTTAGTAGACCTTCACACTCATCTTCGCGAGCCGGGTAAGGAAGATTCAGAGACTGTTCTATCGGGTTCCCGCGCAGGCGTCAAAGGTGGATACGTTGCACTCTCTGCAATGGCCAACACCTCTCCAGTTGCAGATAACGCAGGGGTTGTTGAGCAGGTCTATCGACTGGGCAAGAGTGCTGGTCTCCTAGATGTATTTCCTATCGGAGCGGTAACTCAAGGTATTGAAGGAAAAGTATTAGCAGAGATTGGCGCAATGGCCGATTCGGTCGCTCAGGTTCGTGTATTTAGTGATGATGGCAATTGTGTGAGCGATCCGCTTGTGATGCGTCGTGCACTTGAATATGTAAAGAAGTTCGGGGGAGTCATTGCCCAGCATGCGCAAGAGCCTGCTCTTACTTCAGGGTCTCAAATGAATGAGGGAATAGTCAGCGCAACCCTTGGACTTAAAGGATGGCCAGCAGTTGCTGAAGAAGCAATTATCGCTCGCGACGTCCTCCTGGCAGAACATGTGGGTTCACGTTTACATATCTGCCATCTGACTACCGCAGGAGGCGTAGAAATTATTCGTTGGGCGAAAGCGCGAGGAATTGATGTCACCGCCGAGGTAACTCCACATCACTTATTGCTTACTGATGAGAGTGCTAGAAGTTACGACCCAATCTTCAAAGTGAATCCTCCGCTTCGCACAGAGAGTGATGTGATGGCGCTCCGCCACGGTTTAGCAGATGGCACAATCGATATTGTTGCTACTGATCACGCTCCACATCCTGGTGAAAGCAAAGAGTGTGAGTGGCAAGAGGCAGCCTTTGGAATGCTCGGCCTTGAGCATGCGCTTTCGATCGTTGCCGCCACTATGGTCGAATCTGGCCTTATGGATTGGGCTGCGGTTCAGAATCGCATGAGTGTGGCACCTGCGCGTATTGCAGGTTATGTCGATCATGGGCGTGAAATAGCAGTAGGTGCCCCTGCGCATCTGACTGTGATTAATCCCAAAGCTTCGTATCGCGTGGATCGTGATCAATTGCAATCGAAGTCACGCAATACTCCGTTTCATGGAATGGAATTCTCGGCCCGTGTTGTTGCCACCTTCTTTCATGGTCAGGCCGTTTATCAACAAGGCAACAATGCATGAGTAAAGCATTTCTCGTTCTCGATGATGGTCGTGTCTTTGAAGGCAAGAGTTGGGGAGCCACTGGTCGCACATTTGGTGAAGCTGTCTTTCAAACAGGAATGACCGGATATCAGGAGACGCTGACCGATCCTTCCTATCATCGCCAAGTTGTAGTCATGACAGCTCCCCATATTGGAAATACTGGAATGAATGCCTACGATAATGAGAGTTCAAAGATTTGGGTCGCAGGATTTGTGGTTAGAAATCCTTCACCGATAACAAGTAATTGGCGGAGCGAAGTCGACCTTGTTGATGTCCTCGTCGAGCAGAATATTGTTGGAATTTCTGGAATTGATACCCGAGCTTTGACTCGACATTTACGTGACCGTGGAGCCATGCGGGTTGGAATATATTCTGATCTCGAGCTCTCTCGTGAAGAGATGGTGGTTGAAGTTCGCAAGAGTGGCCAGATGGTCGGTTCATTCCTCAGCTCAGATGTCTCTACTCCTGAGAGCTACACGATCGCGGCGAAGGGCGAGAAGAAATTTACAGTGGTTGCCGTAGACCTAGGTATTAAGGGTGCGACACCTCGTGCAATGGCTGAGCGAGGAATCCAGACTCACGTAGTTCCCTACAACTCAACATTTTCCGAGATTATGGCTCTCAACCCGGATGGAGTCTTTCTCTCGAATGGCCCTGGCGATCCAGCAACAATGACCGAAACGGTGAGCCTTGTTCGCGAGCTTCTTACGGAGGAGATTCCACTCTTCGGTATTTGTTTTGGCCATCAGATTCTCGGAAGAGCCCTTGGTTTTGAAACCTATAAATTGCAATTCGGACATCGCGGAATTAATCAACCTGTTATCGATAAGCGAAATGGCAAAGTAGAGATTACATCTCACAACCACGGCTTTGCGATTCAAGCCCCGACAGATGGGCAATTCTCAACCGTCTTTGGGCCGGGACGCGTGACTCATGTCTGCCTCAATGATGATGTTGTAGAAGGCCTCGAACTTCTTGAGCGTGGGGCATTTAGCGTTCAGTACCATCCAGAAGCTGCTGCAGGTCCGCACGATGCGGCTTATCTCTTTGATCAATTTGTATCGATCATGGAGAAGTTTCCACGAAAGGCTGCCGCACTCTAATGCCTCTCGATGCGTCGATTAAGTCTGTCCTCGTCATTGGCTCTGGACCAATTGTTATTGGCCAGGCATGTGAATTTGATTATTCAGGTACACAAGCATGTCGCGTTCTCAGAGCTGAAGGTATTCGCGTAGTTCTTGTAAATTCAAACCCAGCAACAATTATGACTGACCCTGAATTTGCTGATGCAACTTATATTGAACCCATCACACAGGAATTTATCGAACGAATAATTGCAAAAGAACGACCTGATGCGGTTCTTGCGACTTTAGGCGGACAGACCGCGTTGAACGCCGCTATCTCTCTCTTTAAAGCTGGCACCCTAGAGCGTTATGGAGTCCGTCTGATTGGCGCTGATGTTGATGCAATCGAACGCGGAGAGAATCGCGAAATATTTAGAACGATCGTTGAAAAAATTGGTGGTGAGTCTGCAAAGTCTGTCGTCTGTCACGCGATGGATGAAGTGTTGGAAGCAGTCAAGGAACTGAACTATCCAGTGGTTATTAGGCCTTCTTTCACCATGGGTGGCTTAGGTTCGGGAATTGCATTCGATGAGGAGTCTCTCCACCAAATAGCGGGTGCAGGCTTGAGGCATAGCCCGACTTCTGAGGTGCTCCTCGAAGAGTCCATCATTGGATGGAAAGAGTATGAATTAGAAGTCATGCGTGATTCCAGCGACAATGTTGTGATCGTCTGTTCAATCGAGAATATAGATCCTATGGGTGTGCACACAGGTGACTCAATTACAGTGGCACCGGCCCTCACGTTAACCGATGTCGAGTTTCAGAAGCTTCGTAATCTCTCTATTGAAATTATCCGTGAGGTCGGCGTTGCTACGGGCGGCTGTAATATTCAATTCGCAGTCAATCCCGATACTGGGCGCATCATTGTTATTGAGATGAACCCACGAGTTTCGCGTTCAAGTGCTCTCGCATCAAAGGCAACTGGTTTTCCTATTGCAAAGATTGCAACAAAACTTGCGATCGGCTACACCCTTGATGAGATTCAGAATGACATCACCAAAGTAACGCCGGCTTCATTTGAGCCCACCCTTGATTATGTAGTTGTTAAAGCGCCGAGATTTGCCTTCGAGAAGTTCCAGGATGCAGATCCACGTCTGACTACCACGATGAAGTCTGTCGGCGAAGCGATGGCTATCGGTAGGTCCTTTCCAGAAGCACTGATGAAGGCGATGCGTTCTTTAGAGAGAAAAGAGTCGATCTTTACATTTCCTGAAAAAATTTCTGACTCACGAATATCCGCACTGATGGATCAAATATCGATTCCAACTGAGTACCGTCTTCAGCAGGTACAGCAGGTTCTGTGGGCAGGCAGGAGCGTCGAAGAAGTGTATGAAAAGACGAAGATCGACCGCTGGTTTCTTACGCAGATCGAATTAATTAATATCGCGGCGCGCGAGATTGCACAACCAGGTGAACTCACTGTGGAAGCGATGCGCTTTGCTAAAGGGCATGGATTTTCAGATAGTCAGATTGCGATTCTCAGAGGCAGCACTGAAGAAGAAATTCGTAAGATACGTGCCTATCTCAATGTCCGACCTGTATATAAAACAGTCGATACCTGTGCCGCTGAGTTCGAAGCATTTACTCCCTACTATTACTCAAGCTATGAAGAAGAGAGTGAAGTAAAACCAAGAACTGCTCCTGCAGTCATCATTCTCGGAAGTGGTCCAAATCGTATCGGACAAGGAATTGAATTCGATTATTCATGTGTTCACGCATCATTCACTCTCCATGAAGCCGGCTTTGAAACAATCATGATTAACTGCAACCCTGAGACAGTGTCGACAGATTACGACACAAGTGATCGACTTTATTTTGAGCCCCTCACTCTTGAAGATGTATTAGAGGTCGTACATGCAGAGACAGTCGCCGGCCCCGTTCTTGGCGTCATCACCCAGTTAGGCGGACAGACTCCGCTGGGTCTTGCAGCCGGACTCAAAGCCGCTGGAGTAACAATCCTTGGTACAAGCCCTGAAGCAATCAATTTAGCTGAAGAGCGTGGCGCCTTTGGAGATGTACTGGCGTCGGTAAATCTGACCGCACCTGAATTTGGTATGGCCTCGTCACAGATGCAGGCGATTGAGATTGCACATCGCATTGGTTATCCAGTGCTCGTGCGTCCATCATTTGTACTTGGTGGTCGAGGAATGGAGATTGTCTATGACGACGCATCCCTCTCTTCTTTTATCGCACGCGCAACAGATATCACTCCCGACCACCCTGTCTTAGTAGATCGCTTCCTTGATAGCGCAATCGAGATAGATGTAGATGCGCTCTTTGATGGTGAAGAGCTATTTTTGGGTGGAGTGATGGAGCATATTGAAGAGGCGGGAATCCACTCTGGCGATAGCGCTTGCGTACTACCTGCAATGACGATTTCACCCGAACAACTTGTACTTATTCGCCAAGCAACTCTGAAAATTGCGCAAGGTGTTGGCGTACGTGGGCTCATCAATATCCAATTCGCTTTGGCTGCTGACACTCTCTATGTCTTAGAAGCCAATCCTCGAGCCTCTCGTACAGTGCCTTTTGTTTCGAAAGCAACTGGTGTACCGCTTGCTAAAGCCGCAGCACGGATCTCCGTAGGTTCAACGATTGCCGAATTACGTTTAGATCACACACTCCCTGAAAATGGCGATGGCGTTGCTAAAGGAATTTCAGTTAAGGAAGCGGTCCTGCCATGGAATCGATTTAGACGGATGGATGGCAGAGGAGTTGATGCGGTTCTCGGACCTGAGATGCGATCAACAGGTGAAGTTATGGGGATCTCCTCAACATTCGGCGCAAGCTATGCCAAGAGTCAGATCAGCGCCTTTGGCTCACTTCCAAAGTCGGGATCAGTCTTCATCTCATTAGCTGATAAGGATAAAGAATCGGGCCTTGCACCGGCTAAGTCACTCGCCACACTAGGTTTTAGACTCTTTGCAACATCAGGTACTGCAGATTTTCTCGCTTCTCATGATGTAATGACTGCACGGGTTCGCAAGGCCTCTGAGGGCTCAGGTCCGTACGGAGAGAAAACGATTGTTGAGCTACTCAATGGGGGAGAGATAGATCTCGTGATAAATACCCCTGTAGGACGTGGAACAAGAGCCGATGGATGGGCAATTCGAACTGCCGCAATCCAACGATCTATTCCGTGTATTACTACGACAGCAGGATTTAGCGCAGCCGTAGAAGGAATCAAAGTCTTACAAGCCGGCGACTTGGATGTTCGTCCAATTCAGGATTGGTTGAAAGAGTAATGAGTAGTATTAATAAGAGCGCAGCTCAACTTAACGCCACAATTTTAAGTAACAAGCGAGTAGGGGCCTACCACCAGCTTCTTCTTGCTATTGGAGATCTTGCCTCAGTCTGTCGTCCAGGAAACTTTGTTGCCATTTCAGTCGGAGGCGATGTTTCGAAGATGATTCTGCGAAGGGCATTTGCGATCTCTCGGATCACCCACGGAAGCGCATCTGGTGGAGCAATGGAGTTAATCATCGCTCCCTTTGGCTCTGGATCTAAATGGCTCTGTGCGCAAGAAGAAGGTGCTGAGTTAGATATTGTCGCACCCCTTGGTAAAGCTTTTGGAATACCTACAAGTTCTGTCAACGCCCTTCTTGTTGGCGGCGGATACGGATCAGCACCACTCTTCGGATTGGCAGAAGTTCTCAAGGCTCGTGGATGCAAGGTCGATATGCTCTTAGGCGCAAGTACAGGTTCGAAGATCTACGCTCCTTTAGAGGGTAAGCGAAGTGCATCAACGTTAAAGATCTTTACAGAAGATGGCTCAATGGGCGAACATGGCAGAGTTACCGCACCGATTCGCGAACTCATAACTCAAGGCTCGGTCGATGTTATTTACTCTTGTGGTCCCATGTCTATGTTGCGAGCGATATCTGACATTACGGATGGCACGGATGTCGTACACCAGTGTGCAGTAGAAGAAGCCATGGCATGTGGAATTGGAATCTGTATGACGTGTGTTCTACCTGTAAAGAATGAAGACGGTTCGATTTCAATGCTCCGTTCCTGTATTGATGGCCCGGTAATGGACGGAAGTTCGGTTGCGTGGGACCTGGTTGGAAAAACTCCACCCGTAGGTATTCAATGAGTGAGGCATCGCTGGATTACTCCACAACGATAGGAAATGCCTGGTTTCCGGCACCGATTTTTACTGCGAGCGGTTGTGCAAGTTCGGGTAAAGAACTTTCGCAGTTCTTCGATCTCCGCGATATAGGTGCAGTTGTCACTAAATCGGTGATGAATAAAGCTAGGCACGGCCGTGTCACACCGCGCATGGCGGAAACACCTTCAGGAATGCTTAATTCGATCGGTCTTCAAGGACCAGGAATCGATCAATTTTTAGCGCAGGATGTTCCATGGCTATTGGAAAAGGGTGCCCGCGTAATAGTTTCAATCGCTGGTGAGACTACAGATGAGTACGCGATGTTGGCCCGAAAGATTCGCTCTGTACAAGGCATTAGCGCACTGGAAGTAAATATCTCATGTCCCAATGTTGAAAATCGTGGAATGGTCTTCGCCTGCGAGCGAGATACCGCTGCTCGCGCAATAGATGGTGTGCGCAAAATTATCGGAGGCGAGATACCGATCATTGCAAAGCTGACCCCCGACGTCACAGATATCACCAGCATCGCCTCGGCTGTTGTAGATGCCGGCGCAGATGGATTGGCGCTGATTAATACTGTGCTTGGAATGGTAATTAATATTGAGACGATGAAGCCACACCTTGGCGGTAAAACTGGTGGCTTATCAGGACCTGCGATAAGACCTGTTGCAGTGCGTGCGATTTATCAAGTACATAGCGCTATGCCCAACGTTCCAATCCTTGGAATGGGCGGTGTCGTCTCGGGACGAGATGCGCTCGAACTTATTCTGGCCGGCGCATCAGGTGTCTCAGTAGGTACTGCAAGTTTTGGTGACCCAATGGCCATTCCTCGCATTCAGCGCGAACTTGCGGCGCTCTTGGTCTCAAAGGGATTTGCCTCCGTTAAGGATGCCATTGGTTATGCTCATCGAGAGGATGAGAATTAAATGGCTCACTCCCCAATAATCCTTGCAGTCGATACCTCTGATTTTGATACAGCCCGCGCGTGGATTGATGCCACTCGTGAAAGTATCGATATTTATAAATTAGGTCTTGAATTCTTTCTCACCTTTGGATGCGAAGGGATCGAAAGTATCGCCCGAGAGAGTGGCGCATCGATCTTCCTTGATCTTAAGCTTCACGATATTCCAAACACTGTGAAGAAATCAGTAGGAGTTGTTGAACATCTACACCCACGTTTCTTGACGGTGCATGCTAGTGGAGGCGCTGCGATGATCAGTGCAGCTGTCTCTGCAGTGACATCAACATCGATAACTGCAGTCACTGTTCTGACATCCCTTGCAGATTCTGATCTCGCTGATCTTGGATATGCCAAACCAGCTCTTGAGACAGCCGTATCGATGGCTCGTGTAGCAACGGCTGCAGGTGCAACTTCGATTGTTTGCTCGCCCCTTGAGATAGAGGCTATTCGCGCAGTCATTCCACAATCTGTCGAGATCATTACTCCAGGAGTTCGCCTGGCCGATGAAGCAGGCGGAGATGATCAGATGCGCACGATGACGCCTGCACAAGCTATGCGTGCGGGGGCAAATTTCCTGGTGATTGGTCGACCTATTACATCTCGTTGGAGTGAAGGTAAGGCTGCAATGGCTTCTCGTGCATCCCAACTCGTTGCTTCCATTCACGAGTAGCACCCTGATCCTCTAGATTATCGTCATGAGAAAACCGCCCGTCCTCACGGAAGCAGAGCGTGCGGCAGCGTTAGCAAAAGCACGAGTCTCGCGCTCTCATCGAGCCGAAGTAAAGGCAGAGGTCAGAGCCGGCAATCTCACAGTTGATCAAGTTATAGAGCTCTCTGACAACGATGAAGCGGTTTCGAAAATGCGTGTATCTGAATTACTTGAATCCATTTCAGGTGTCGGAAAAGTAAGAGCGATTGCAATTCTCGATAGACTTGGTATCTCTCGTACGAGGCGAATCATGGGTCTCGGACATCATCAGCGCAGAGCACTTGTAAAGGAGTTCGCCATCCCTCGAGACAATAAGCATGATGGCAGTCTCGTCGTTCTCTCAGGTCCTGGGGGAGTAGGTAAGAGCACTGTCTCCAAAGAGGTACGAGCGCACAATGATTTCTGGGTGAGTATCTCTGCAACAACGCGTAAGCCGCGACACACTGAAACTCATGGTGTTGATTACATCTATATGAGCGATGAGGAGTTCGATCGTGCAATTACAAATCACTATTTCCTCGAATGGGCAGCTTTCGCCGGCGCACGTTACGGAACCCCGAGACAACCTGTTCTCGATGCTCTCTCGCAAGGTAAGGATGTTCTCCTTGAAATTGATATTGAAGGCGCTAAACAGGTGAAGGCGAATTGGCCCGATGCAATTCTCGTCTTTCTTGAGCCTCCTTCATGGGAAGAGTTGGTTTCGCGCTTAGAGGGACGAGCCACTGATTCATCGGAGAGAAGGGCTGAAAGGCTAGCCCTAGCCCAAGAAGAGATGGCTCAGTCCCCATTTTTCGACCATATCCTGGTCAATGACCAGGTCGAGCATGTGGTTGCAAGCCTGATAACATTGGCTCATTCGCAGCGGTCTTAAAGAATGAGTCTGCCACGCGCTAAAAATATAGGAGGCACTGATGGACGGAATCACTAATCCACCAATCGACGAACTTCTCGATAAGAGCGGATCGAAATATAGCCTTGTGCTTTACGCAGCTAAGAGAGCGCGACAGATCAACGCATATTATTCACAACTTGGTGAGGGTCTCCTTGAATATGTCGGGCCATTGGTCGAGACACATGTTCATGAGAAGCCGCTATCAATTGCTCTTCGTGAGATCAACGAAGGTCTCTTGACCATCGAAAATCTCGATCCAGCAGTTAAGTAACCACTAGGAAAGATATCTCGTGTCCACGCGCGAAGTAATCCTTGGCGTTGGTGGTGGGATTGCTGCATACAAGTCCTGCGACCTACTTCGTCGTCTTCAGGATCAAGGTTTCGGCGTCACAGTCATACCAACCCCATCCAGCCTTAACTTCGTAGGTAGCGCAACGTGGGAAGCTCTCTCTGGCCGCCCAGTAACGACAACGGTGTGGGAGAAAGTCGACGAAGTAAGGCATGTCTCATTGGGAAGTTCCAGTGATTTTATAATCATCGCCCCAGCAACTGCAGATTTAATCGCTCGCATCGCCCAAGGAAGAGCGGATGATTTACTTACAAATACGGTTCTTGCAAGTACGGCTCCGAAACTTATCGTTCCTGCAATGCATCCAGCGATGTGGTCAAATCCAGCAACAATTGCAAATGTTCAGCTTCTTCGCAATCGTGGATTCTTTGTTATGGAGCCCGACCATGGGCGACTGACCGGCAAAGATGTAGGCGTTGGTCGATTCCCTGAGACTTCACGTATTCTTGCCGAATTCAACGCAATCGCTAATCCTGTACACGATCTGCTGGGTCGCAAAGTTCTAGTTACAGCAGGTGGCACTCGTGAACCGTTAGATCCAATTCGGTATATTGGTAATCGTTCTTCAGGTAAGCAAGGTTATTCAATCGCTCGCGCCGCATCCCGCCGCGGAGCTGATGTCACTCTCATTCTTGCAAATAGTGAATTACCCGATCCTTCAGGGATCCGTTGCATCAGAGTAAGCACGGCGGAAGAAATGTTTAGCCAGGTAGAGAAAGAATTTGATCAATGCGATCTGCTAGTTATGAGTGCAGCTGTTGCAGATGCTAAGCCGTCGCAGGTAAGTCACACGAAGATAAAGAAGGGCTCTCTCACCTCGATTGAGTTGGCATCTAATCCAGATATCGTTGCAACAGTGGCCTCTCGTAAGAAGAGTCAGATCGTTATCGCGTTTGCTGCTGAGACATCTTTGGATATTGAAGAAGGCAAGAGAAAACTTCTGAGCAAGAGTGCCGATATACTCTTTCTCAATGATGTTGCAGCTAATGAAATATTCGGATCAGACCATAACCAAGGTGTGATTTTGATTGCAAATAAGGCAGGATCTGTACAAGAGATCAATGTTGATCGCACCGATAAAGACTCGCTCGCCGATCTTCTCCTTGATCAGGCCCTTAATAGGTTAGGTTAGACCAATGTCAAAACGTCTCTTCACATCAGAATCAGTTACCGAAGGCCACCCAGACAAGATTGCAGATCAGATCTCTGACGCAATCCTTGACTCGCTCCTCTCACAGGATTCCAAGAGTCGTGTGGCAGTCGAGACTCTTATTACAACGGGTCAGGTGCATGTTGCAGGTGAAGTAACAACTGACGGATATGCAGATGTCATGGGAATTGTCCGCGATACTGTCATAGGAATCGGTTACGACTCATCAGTAAAAGGTTTTGATGGCAATAGTTGTGGCGTCTCAATCTCAATTGGACAACAGTCACAAGATATTGCCCAAGGAGTCAATGATGCATTTGAGCATCGTGTTGATTCTGCCGTTGACCCACTCGATCTGCAGGGTGCTGGTGATCAGGGTCTGATGTTTGGTTATGCCTGCGATGACACCAAAGAACTCATGCCTCTTCCAATCTATCTGGCACACCAATTGGCGGAGCAGCTCACTGCCGTACGTAAGAGTGGCGCTCTTGCCTACCTACGCCCAGATGGAAAGACACAGGTAACTATTGAATACGACGGTGACAAAGCAATCGCGATCAATACCGTTGTTATCTCCAGCCAACATGCAGAAGATGTAGATGTAGCAAAGAAGTTGACCCCAGAGGTTGTTGAATACGTCATCAAGCCTGTTCTCGCAAAGGTGGACCTACCTCAGAGTGATTTGAGAGTGCTCATCAACCCAACTGGTCGTTTTGTTATTGGCGGACCGATGGGTGATGCTGGCCTCACTGGGAGAAAGATCATTGTTGATACATACGGTGGAATGGCACGCCATGGCGGCGGTGCATTCAGCGGTAAAGATCCTTCAAAGGTTGATCGCTCCGCTGCATATGCAATGCGTTGGGTAGCCAAAAACGTTGTTGCTGCAGGTCTAGCTCGACGTTGCGAAGTACAGGTTGCCTACGCAATTGGAAAGGCGCATCCAGTTGGCGTTTTTGTAGAGACTTTCGGTACCGAAACCGTCCCAATTGCAAAGATTCAGAACGCAGTAACGACAATCTTTGATCTACGTCCCGCTGCAATCATTAGAGATCTCAACTTGCTTCGTCCGATCTACTCACAAACAGCGGCCTATGGTCACTTTGGTCGCGAGCTTCCCAACTTCACTTGGGAAGTAACCAATCGCGTGGATGAACTCCGCGCGGCGATCTAGTCCAACGAGCTAAAGGTCTCTTATGACCTCCGCGCCTCTCAGACTTCGCGTACAGAAAGTCGATCGTGGTGAGAGCACTGCTTCAGCCCATCTTCCTGTCGCACGTCTCTGGGTAGATACAGGTCTCTCGCATCTCGAGCCGAGCTATGACTACCTCGTTCCGCAGAGCCTGGACGCAGAAGTTTCTATTGGAGTAAAGGTGTTGGTCGATTTCTCTGGCCGGAAAGTCGACGCATTTGTCATCGAAAGAGTAAATAGCTCGAGCGTTGGAAATCTTAAGTTTATTGAGAAGGTCACCTCCCCAGCACCGTTGCTTACTAATGAGATTATTGCCCTTGTCACTGCCGTTGCTCGCAGATGGGGAGCGGTACCGAGTGAAATATTGAGTGGAGCAATTCCACCGCGAGTGATTTCGGCTGAAAAGAGTGTGGGTGCAGAACGTTCGCCATCTGGGATAGCGGCAGAAAAAAACCAGGGCCCTTCGCATTCCTATTACTTATTTACTCCCGGCGAAGATCCCTTTCATACGATTGCAGAGTGGGTCAAAAAGAGAGCTAGCCAGGGGGGAGTGCTGGTAGTTCTTCCAGAGTTACGCGAAGTTCACTCCTTGGCTAATGAACTCACTCTTCTTAATGTGGAGTTTTTAGTACTTGACGCGTCTCTTCCTAGAACGACTCGATACAGCAACTTCTTACAGGTAGCAACAGGTGCTTCGCAGATAGTCATTGGTACTCGTGGTGCAATATTTGCACCCGTTGCCAACCTTCAGACAATTGTGATTTTTCGTGAGGGATCAGAGTCACACTATGAAAGACGTACACCTGGTTGGAATGTTCGAGATGTTGCGATCATGCGTTCACAGCTAGCTGCGATCGACCTTACCTTTGCAGGCTACGCGCCATCTTCTGAGCTTTCCTTGTTGATTGAGAACGAAGCAATAGCACTCAAGGGCAAGCGAGCAAAGGTTGATGCGACCTCATACCCTCAATTTCAGGGAGAACTATTACCGGATCGCATCTTCTCACCGATCAGAAGTGCGCTCACACGTGGCTCGGTACTTTTTCTCGTTCCTCGCAAGGGTTATTCGCAGGCAATTTCATGCGCTTCGTGTCGCAATATTGCACTCTGTGAATGTGGGGGTCGAATTTATTTTGGTGGTCCCGACAAGGGGTTTATCTGTTCGCTCTGCAACCTCACGAGTGTGGAGTGGAGTTGTAAATGGTGCAAGAAGAGTTCTGCTCATCTCTTAGGGCGAGGAAATCTTCGCTACGCTCATGAAATCGGAAGAGCATTTCCGGGGTTCGCAGTGATCTCCTCCGATGCCACAAATGCAGTTCATGAGATAGAAAATCAACACTCCATTGTCTTATCTACGGCCGGTATGGCTCCTGCAGTAATCGGTGGATATCAAGCTGTTGTCATTCTCGAGGGGGATAATCTCTTCTCACAGTTAGATCTTCGCGCCCAGGAACGCGCACGTGAGGCGATCATGCAGAGCGCGAGTCTATTATCACCGAATGGTAAGGCTCTTGTTGTTATCGATAATTCGCACCCAATCGTTGCTGCTCTCTCACGTTGGAATCTCTCTCCACTTCTTGCAAGAGAGTTGAGGGAGCGCGAGCAGACTCAGTTGCCGCCGCTAGTTCATGCGGTCGTTCTTGAAATTGCACACGCTGATACACCCACATTTCTGAGCGGTATCACCTCATCGATTAAGGAAGGACGGGTTCCAAGCTCCACCCGCATTCTTGGTCCAACTCGGTTAGATGAAGATTATTCGCGGGTTATTTTGACTGTCTCCCGAGATCATGGTCAAGAACTATTTGATTTTCTAGTTACCTATCGAAAGAAGCGGGGGATAGCCAAGAAATCGATTCCTCGTATGCGTATCGACCCGTATGTCCTATCTCATTCGCTTTGAAATATTTATTCTGCGTTAAGATACCGCTATGACCATACAAGAGATCAGATTATTCGGTGATCCGGTTTTGGTTACTCCTGCCTCACCTGTAGTCGATTTCGATAAAGAGCTCCGGAATTTGGTCAGTGATTTGATCGATACGATGCTTGATTCGCCAGGTGCTGGGCTAGCTGCGCCTCAGATTGGCGTCCCTCTCCGTGTTTTTAGCTGGTGCGTTGATGACGTGCTTGGACATTTAGTTAATCCACAACTTACTTTGAGTGACGAAATGCAAGATGGCGAAGAGGGATGTCTTTCATTTCCTGAGATTCGATATGACACACCTAGGGCGCTGCGCGCAGTAGCCCGAGGATTCGATATGCATGGTGAACCAATCACTGTAGATGGAAGTGAGTTCTTGGCTCGTGCACTTCAGCACGAGACCGATCACTTAGATGGAATTCTCTTTATAGATCGCATGCCGAATGAGTTTCGAAAGCTTGCCATGAAAGAGATCAGAGATTCCGAGTGGTTTATGAGCGTGAGCGAGAGTGGTGTATCACCGATTATTAAAGTATCGCCGCACCAGAAATTTGGCAAAGGTCACTAGTGCGTTTGGCGGTTGCGGGAACACCTGACGTGGCTATTCCGACCTTAGAATTTCTACTTGCCGGCAAGGATTCTTTGGTTAAAGTTTTCACTACGGAGGATAAGGCTGTTGGTCGCGGTCGAGCTCTGACTCAGAGTGATGTCGCATCGTGGGCAAGCGATCATGGAGTTGA
>CAXNHI010000002.1:0-26034 GCA_964202195.1 Candidatus Planktophila sp.
GCCTCAACGTTGAGTCTGAGTAGAGGTTCAGTGTTTGAGGCGCGGACGTTAAACCACCAATCGCTGCTCTCGACAGTAAGGCCATCCAAGTGATCTGTAGTGATGCCTCCTATAGCTAAATCCATATCTAAATAATGTGACTCAATCGACTCCATCACCGACTGTGCATCGCTGACGACTGAGTTAATTTCTCCACTCGATGAGTAACGATTATATGGATGCAAAAGTTTGCTCAGCGTTCCTTGAGATTCAGAGAGTGCGGCAAGTGCATGAAGGGCTGCCAACATTCCAGAATCAGCTCGCCAAAAATCTCTAAAGTAGAAGTGGCCAGAGTGCTCACCGCCAAATATCGCACCAGTATCAGCCATCATTTTCTTAATGTAGGAATGGCCCACTCGAGACCGAACTGCAGTGCCGCCATTTTCTTCGATCACTTCTTTAACACTCCGAGATGAAATCAAATTGTAAATAATTGTCGATCCAGGATCACTTGCAAGCGCGCGGTCTGCGATAAGAGCTGTCAGAGCAGATGGGTTAACCAAATCTCCGTTCTCGTCTACTAAAAAACAGCGATCGGCATCTCCATCAAATGCCAAACCGATATCAGCCTTATACTTTTTTACAGCCTTCGATAAGTCTTGCAAGTTCTTAGGATCAATTGGATTAGCCTCATGGTTAGGAAAGGTTCCATCTAATTCGAAATACATTTCAATGACTTCAGCGTTGAGACCCTTAAATACTGCAGGGGCTGTATATCCGGCCATTCCATTTCCTGCATCGATGACAACTTTGAGCGGTCGCATCGATCCCACATCTACAAGATTAAGTAGGTGCTCAACATATTTATCAAGCATCGGCTGAGAGCGTTCCACGCCCACACTTCTTAGTTCGATAGGTGAGCCTTCCTCAACATATCTTTCAATAATGAGTAAGCCTGACTCTTTACCAATTGGACGGGCCCCACTCAGACACATTTTTATGCCGTTGTATTCGGCGGGATTGTGGCTTGCGGTAAACATCGCACCCGGCATATTCAACTTTCCGGCGGCAAAATAGAGCATATCTGTCGATGCTAGACCGATACGTATGACGTCCATACCCTGCGTTGTAATTCCTGCCGAAAATGCGTCAGCAAAAATTGGAGATGACGGACGCATATCCTCACCAATAACAACCGTGCCTGGTTCTCGCTCTTGCTGAAGAAATCGAGCGAAAGCTACCCCTGTTGCGAAGCAGAAGTCAGCAGTAATCTCAGTATCAACGAGTCCTCGAACATCATAGGCTTTAAATATTGACATCTTCTGGTGCCTTTAATTTGGAACTGCGCGAAGATGTCCGCGACGTACACCAATGTGAGGGGCACTCTGCTCTTGTTCAGATACATCTTCAGTACTTTGCGGAATTATTGCAGCAGCTTCGCGCACTGCATCCGCAATTGCCATGAGGTCATCCTCTGTTGGTCCAGATCCAGATTGTGAAATCTCTTCTTTAATAACCGACCAACCATTGGGAACAGTTAACTTGCGAGCATGAAACTCACATAAATCGTAAGCATGAGGTTCTGCAAAGGTTGCTAATGGTCCAAGTACGGCAGTTGAATCTGCGTAGATATAGGTAAGGGTCATTGTTGCCATCGCGCGACATGTCGCCCGCGAGCATCCTCTACCTGTTCTTACTGCCGAAGTCATAGATAGAAGATTAGTGGGAATTGGTAAGGCTATGGATTTAAGACACGGATATTCGCAGTAGGAAGTAGTACGCGGGTCAGTTCGCTACCAGGGACAAGTGGAAGATAGCCGTATCCACTCTGTGTTGATATGAGTGCACCACCCACGGTCTTATCGCTAACTTTTGTGAAGTGTATGGTTCGAGCATTCTCCGGCACTTTAAAGCTCGCAATACCCTCTCCCGTGACTGTGAATTTCTTCTCTTTCTTATTTGTGTAGAGGATTGAGAGAGAAACTGAAATTCTCTCTCCCGAAAAGACCAGCGTCGGGGCAAGTCCACTCACAGCTAATGAATACTCTGTCATTTCTGCTGTTGATGTACTCCATACAAAGTCTGACTTCGCCTGCGCATATGTAGATGAATACACCGAAGCCACAATCGGGCGGTCAGAAGAAATTTTTAGCGCAAAGGTACTTGGAGCAAGTTGAGGATTAAGTGAAATCTCAGTCACGATACCGGCCTTTATCGCACGACCATCAAATCCGACAGGAATGAATGATCCCTTAGTTGAGATGAGTTCAACAGAGATTCGAGCATCCAGATCACCGGGTGCAATAACACGCAAGGTATGACCTAGCACCTTGCCAGATCGTTTCATGTGAGGAATTGCAGGAATCACAACTACCTTACTTGGATCTGGCGATGCATTGACCATGTCTCCGCCAAGAGATTGAAGTCCGCGGCCACGCTCATCTACAAGGAAGGCATTTACTCGTCCCGATCGTGGCGCGATATGAAGAGCAATTCGCGCAGCTCCCGGATCCAGTGAATCAAGAGTCTGCACAACAGAGGAATTAGCTTTTAGCGTCACAACTTTCGGAGGTCGAATTCCAGATTCACTCCAAATTCCGACATCAATAATTGCTTCACTTAATCCACTATTGATCAGGATAAGTTTTCCCTTACTTGTCACATCAGCTGCTCCGCCAACAAACCATTGAGAAATAGATGGTGCCGAACAAATCGTTGCACCAGCCCACACGCCTTTCTTGATTTGCCACACAGGTGATGTCATATTCTTCGTATCTAAAATGGTGGGAATAGAACTCTGCATCAAGCGCAAGGTACGGGTAGGTTTAAAAATAACTGTCTTCTTGCCTAAAACTCTCGATCCAGTCTGTGTTGAAGGAACTGAAATCGCGCTGCTCTGCCCTGCTGGTGTCGCAGGACAAACCACAGGTGGATAATTTTCTGAGAAGTCACTCTGAGTTACAGATACTGAAGTGAGGTTGCTGAACGCAAGGGTTGCAATCACTGCTGCGATGATGAGTAGAGGGCGTTTAAATCTCATGCTAGCTCTCTCTCGGAAATCTCTCGCTTACGACGACCACTTGGGGCTGCAAAGAGGAGAAAGGTGAGGAGAATAATGAGGTGGAGCGAGATCCAGCCGCGCCTGACTGAACCATCATGAATCAAGAGCACCGGGCCAACTTCTTCGACTGAAAATTGCGGAAGTGAGAGATCACTCTTGATACGTGTGAGCCGCTCACCATTTTGTACAAGTTGCCATGAGCGGCTGTAACTTTCAGTAAGGGTGACTACACCTGGAGTCGCAACCATGTATTCATCCGGCAGAGAGGTCGGAGCAAGCAGGGAAGATTTTCCACTTGCATCGGTCAGGATGAGATTTCCCGTTGCACCAGAAACTTTCCACACAATCCCAGAAGATGTCGAAGATGCACGAGTAAAGCCCCCAACTCCATCAATTGTCTGGACCAATGTGGCTTGAAATGGTGCCTTGAGAAATATGTAGGTAATTCCATAACTTGCAAATGTCTTGCTACTAGTTACACCGCTTCCATCTGCGAGAGCAGTTACCGCGACTACGATCTCAGAAACTTCTGCTGGTGCAACGTCAGCATCACCAAGCGATACATCACTACCGCGAGCAATATAGTAATTCAATGATGGTGTTGTTCCGACAAGTCGCTCGCGTAAAACAAGAGTTTTCGATTGAGTCTCGATTGCAAGATATGGTGGCAGTACTTCACCTTGAGCAGATTGCAGAGGCGCTTGCGGTCCTTGCGTTGCGATCCATCCAGAGGCAGTGAGAGCGTAAATGGCGGAAATAGATACAAGAGCAGAGACTGCGAAGTGACGATAATTAACATGTGTTTCAATCAATCGCTCACGAACTTTATCGAGAATTGCAACTGAGCAATATAAGGCGGCTAGAGTTGCAAGTGAGATGAATACCCCTGCGTAGATGTAATTAGGAGCAGTTGTTCCTTTTCCAGTGGTAGTAAATATTGATGCGATGGTTGCCAGACATATGAATGAGCCACCAACGAGCGCCACTTTTCGTGCACGCTCAATGGAGAAAACTCCGATTGCAAGAATTAAAAGAACGGGGCTGATGAGCCACCAAGGAAGCGAACCTGCACCGCCTGGATTTGCTGTGAAAGCAAGATTTGCTCCACCGCCAGAAGAGAGCAGTCCGATATCGATAAGGAATTTCTTAGGAGAGCTAATGATCTCCAAACTCCACGGAATTGTCAGTGCCAGTGGAGCAACTAAAAGGAGCGCCCGACGTACCAGGAGCGAAAAGGGGCGAGTTTGATGTGGAACTCTTCGCCACTCAATGAGGTCATGTGTGACGGCCACCAAGGTCAGAATCAGCAGTGCGATGAAAAACGGTGGTGCAAAGGCGAACATGAGTGCAAGTAAGAGCGAAAGTGCTGACATCTTGCGAATCGAAAATTCATCAACTTTTCGCCACTGGATAGCCACATCAACAAGGAATGGCGCAAGAATCATAATCATCAAAATTCCAAAGCGTCCTGAGTTAACGGCAGAGATGCTTATTGGTGAAATTGCATAGAGGAGCGCTGCCGAAGCAGTGATAAAGCGATTCTCGCTCACTTTCTTAACGAGATGATGTCCTGATAAAAATAATAAAAGAGGCGCTGCAATAAAGAAGAGTGAAATAAAGAGTGAGACATTGCCTAGAGTGAGAACTGAAGCTAGGGCGATGATGGGAATCCACAATGGAGCAGCGCTCTTGCTTCCTAAGCCAACTTCATGCCAAGGAGCGAAGTAAAAATCCCACAAATCTTGCGCCCCTGATGGCGAAGGAGCCAACGTTCCTCCTGAGACGGCACCGATTCGATTTCTAGACCAGATAAGTGTGAGTAATATGAGAAAGATAAATATGATGACAAAGGGCTTGCGAAATATTGAACTCCATTTACGAGATATCACGGGAGTAAGCAGATCTTCTTCTTCTAATTCTTTCTCAGTAGGAAGATCTAGAAGTGACTCATCCAGAATTGATTCCTTTGTGGGCCTGAGAATGAAATCTCTCAGGGAGCTCAAACCCCGATCGATTGCTAAGCGAAGTTGGCGTCCTCTTGACGGAATAAATCGGGATACAACATGTGAAGATACAAGACGTGTTAATTTGCGTGCCTTTCTCGCCTTCAGCAACTCCCCTGGTTTCACCAGAAGATTTCCAATTGCAAGAATCTCATCTGCTGCATACCCAGGAAGCTTTGCAAAGAGATAGCCCACTGCTCGTATAACTGCAGAACCAAGAAGTTGTATGGCCAGAAGCGGAAGTAGCCACCATGTTGCATTAGCTAAGAGAACGTAGGCAGCATTCTGCCGATCCAATAGAAGCGGTCGACGAAGGAGCGCACCCTTCACATCAACTTCACGTCGCTCTGTTGCAGAAGCTTGCGCGTGATAAGCAAGGGCATCTGTGACGACAATTGCCCCATGGCCTGCAGCGTGGAGCCGCCAGCCAAAATCAACGTCATCGCGGAAGAGTTCTAGGTTCTGATCAAAGCCACCGAGCTCTTCAAAAACACTTCTGCGAATCAAGGCACCTGCTGTACTTACCGCCAATACATCTGCAACTCCATCATGTTGTCCTTGGTCATATTCTGAATCTTCAAGTCCTGTCCAACGCGCACCGTTGGTTGCAATACTTATTCCGATTTCAAGAAGATGTGTGCGATCGTGCCACCCAAGTAATTTTGGACCAGCCATAACAACGCTCGGGCGATCAGCAACGGCTGCAAGTAAGGCTTCGAGTGCACCTGGTGCTGGCGCGCAATCATCATGGAGAATCCAAAGCCATTCGTTTTCAATTTTCGGTGGAAGTTTTTCAACTGCAGAAGCAATTGCTGCACCGAATCCAGTCTCGCGCGACATTGTGAGAATTGGGATGCCAGCGCCTTTAAGTAATTTCGTTGATGAATCAACCGAGCCTGTATCAACAGCAACGATGTGATCAAATGCCCGCGTCTGTGATGCTAACGATGCAACAACTTCAGGTAACCACGTTGCGCCGTCATGGACAACGAGAATCGCGCTGACGCGATGTAGAGACATTGCTTACGCTGGGCGACGCTTCAAACGGCGACGCTCGCGTTCGGAGAGTCCGCCCCAAATTCCAAAACGCTCATCATGTGCGAGTGCGTACTCAAGACATTCTTGGCGCACATCACATGAGAGACAGACTCGCTTTGCTTCGCGAGTAGAACCGCCCTTTTCTGGAAAGAAAGCTTCTGGATCGGTCTGAGCGCAGAGTGCTCGCTCTTGCCACGAGAGTTCAATGTTCTCGCCATTTGCTAGTTGGATAGTCGGTCCAGCAGTGGGGGCTGATGGCTTGCCAGTTGGATGTGCTTCTGGACGGATTGGCATTTGCTAATCTCCTCAAGTCATTAGGGCCCGGTCCGAGAGTGGCTTTCGGGACGCTATAGATGAATTACACGCGTGTAATCCCTTCCTGTCAACTCCCTCTGTGGCTTTCAGGGGCGCTTTTTGGTGAATATTTACCGCAATTGAGCGTGATTTCAACCACAAAAACAGAATTGTGGCGCTAAAAATTTATTGGAAGATTCTCACTCTGGGAGATATATCTATCTTCGTAAGTGAGATCTTCTCCAACGTAGGCTTGCGCTGCGAGGAAGGTTCGAGTCAGATGCGCACCCGCTTTAACTACTGCGCCAGCAGAGACGATGCAATTATTTAGGATTACTCCAGCTCCAATCTGCGCGCCAGCACCAATTGATGTCCCGCCAATGAGTACTGCGGTGGAATCAACATCGGCAGAGGGTGAAACCAGAAAGTCGGCTGCGACTAAATCTCGAGATCCTTGAAAGAGCGCGCCTGGATTTCCAATATCAAGCCAGTATGCAGCTTCTTTATATCCGAAAACACGACGTTTATCGCTAATGAGTCCGGGGAAAGTTTCGCGCTCGACAGAAAGAACGGTATCCCGTGGGATTGAATCAATAACTTCACGGTTAAAAACATAACATCCCGCGTTGATCCAATTAGTTACTGGATTTTCCATCTTCTCCAAGAATGCTTCAACCTGTCCATCTGCTGTAGTCGGGACACAACCAAAAGCGCGAGCATCTTCAACCTGAATTAAGTGAAGAGTGAGATCTGCATCAGCCTTCTTATGAAATTCAATCTGAGCAGCAAGATTGTGTTGGCTGAGAACATCACCATTGAAAATTACGACTACCTCATCGGATGCACTTTTATCTAGATGGGCAGCAGCATTGGCAATTGCTCCTCCCGTCCCGAGCGGCTCTTTCTCGACTGCATAGCGAAGATCGATCCCCCACTTACTTCCATCTCCAAAGTATGGAATAAAAACTTCTGCGAGATATGAGGTTGCAAGAACCAGCGTAGTAATCCCCGCACGTTGTGCTGCAAGGATTTGGTGTTCGGTAACAGGCTTACATGCAACTGGAAGCATGGGCTTAGGAATTTCTGAAGTTATAGGCGCTAAGCGAGTTCCCCGGCCTCCTACTAGCAAAATTCCAACAGTCATGGCTTATGCGCCAATCGCAGCCAGAATGCGTGTAGCTGCATCGCTAATTGCGCTATCTGTAGCGGTCATTGCAACACGAATATGCTGGTTACCGTCAGGGCCGTAAAAAGTACCTGGGGTAGCAAGAATTCCAATCTCTGCCAGCCAATCAACTGACTTCCATGCATCTTCATTTCGTGTGCACCATATGTAAAGTCCGGCAACGCTTTCTTCAATTCGAAATCCTGCCGCCTCTAAAGCTGGCTTAAGTGTGGCGCGACGAGAGTTATAACGTGCACGAGTAGTTGCAACATGTTCATCATCGCCAAGGGCAGCTGTCATTGCCTTTTGAACAGGGAGTGCAACCATCATGCCGGCGTGTTTTCTAATCTCGCGAATTGCTGAGATGAGCGCAGGATCTCCCACCATAAATGCGGCCCGATAGCCCGCTAACGAGGATCTCTTCGAAAGTGAATGGACGGCAAGGAGGTTTGAATTGTCGCCATCGCTGTAAGCAAAAATCGATGTGGGAGTTATTCCATCACCAAATTCCAAGTAACACTCATCTGATATAACTACCGCTTTATTCTTTCGCGACCATTGAATAACTGCGCGAAGCTCTGCTTCGGAGTGCACTCGACCCGTGGGATTTGCTGGCGAATTCACCCACGCTAAATCTGCTTGGGGCCATTGTGAGGCATCAATATCTACTGCGATCTCATGCGACTGCGCCAACATCGCACCTACGAGATATGTCGGATAAGCAATCTTTGGATAAAGAACTGTCTGTGCTTGAAGAAAGGTTGGAAGCCATGCAACTAATTCTTTTGAACCAATGACCGGTAGAACATCAAATTGGCCGGTGATGCTGAGATGGCTTGTCGCCCATGTACGAATTGCTTGCTGTAATTCAGGTGTACCTGCAGTGGTTGGATAACTTGGAGAATTTGCACTCTCTGCCAAAACTTTTTGAATAAATTCAGGAGTTGGATCTACGGGAGTTCCTTGCGAGAGATCAATGATCCCTCCTGGGTGCTTTCGCGCCTTTACTCCATAAGGAGCAAGTGCATCCCAGGGAAAATCAGGAAGTTTTTTTCTCAACGGCGAGCACATCTGCATGGTCGTGATCTGTAAGACCGACCTTTGCAGCTCCACCTGGGGAGCCAAGTTCGACGAAAAACTCGGTATTAACTTTTGGAAACTCTTTCCACTCGCCCGGAACGTCATCCTCATAGTAAATAGCCTCAACTGGGCAGACAGGCTCGCAGGCACCACAATCCACGCACTCATCAGGTTGGATGTAGAGCATTCGGTTGCCTTCGTAAATGCAATCCACTGGGCACTCTTCGATGCAGGACTTATCTTTCACATCGATGCATGGCTGGGCAATCACATATGTCACGAGCAACCTCCGAAGGGTAAAGAATGGACAAGGCGTAGTTAGAGGCCAATTCTAACCATGCAACATCGTATGTGCAGGGTTAATGTGAGCCTATGAATGCGGGATCTGTCGACCTTGACCTAGCACTGATCGGCCAGCGCCTTACCTTACGCCTGCATGATCCCGATGGTGGCTACCGAGATCTCGTTGGAGTACTTGAATCGGCCACAACAATAAGAAAACGTTCTGGCGAGATTATTGAATTTGATCCGCGTCAGATCGCAATCGTTCATCCCATAAAGGATGTACCACAAAGAGCTGGCAGCGGTGCACCTCTCTCGCTTCGTATCGCCAAACTTGAAGCTCTCTCTACTCGGACATGGCCACCTCGTGAGATCAAAGAAATGGGTGGATGGCATCTGCGAATCTCAGATGGTGTTACTTATCGAGCTAACTCGGTTTTTGTAACGGGTCCTCCACCATTTGGTGATCCTGGGCTCGAACTAGATGCGGCTATTGAGCAGGTTGAGAAAATTTATGCTGATGTGAATTTACCAGCTGTCTTTCATCTGATTACACCGATATATCATGAATTTGCAGATTATTTGATTAACAAAGGATGGAAGGAGAAAGTCGGAGCGGCCTTTATGGTCTATGACATTAATAAATCGCCAGATATCACTGACACTCTCATGAAGAAAAATCTGACACTCCTCAATGAAGATGCGCCAACTCCAGAATTCCTAGCACTTCATAGCGATGAAATTCTTGAAACGATTATGAATTCTTATCCAGCACGTTATCTCTCGATATGTAGTAATGGCATCACTATCGCGACTGCACGATTGGCAATCTCAGAATCTTGGGCAATAGTCACTAGGCTTATTGTCTCCGAATCTCATCATCGCCAAGGGCTAGCTGAATTGCTGATGCAGGCGGCGATTACACTTTCGCAGGTCGACGGTGCGAATAAAATGTGTCTCCAACTTGATCGCTCAAATATTCCCGCACAGGCGCTCTATGAAAAAATGGGTTTTCGAATCCATCACACATATAGCTTAATCGAACGTGAAACTGAAGCCGAGTGCGCATGTTAAAGCTCTATGAAACACGCATGCGCGAGGTTCTCGCCATCGAAGGTCGTGACGGAGCCCTCAAGGTCTACTGCTGCGGACCTACTGTCTATCGCGATGCCCATGTGGGTAATCTGCGCACATTCTTGCTTTCAGATCTGATTAGCAGAGCCGCAACACTTTCAGGATTGAAAGTCACACTCATACAGAACATCACTGATGTGGGCCATATGGCAAATGATCTTGAAGATAAAATCCTTGCGCAATCAAAGAGTGAGGCCCTTGATCCATTTACAATCGCGCGCAAATATGAAGAGCACTTCCATCTCGATCTTCAGAGACTCAATATTGAGCCAGCTAGCGCTTATCCTCGTGCAAGTGAAAATATTGTGCTGATGGTTTCGGCTATTGAAAAGCTCATTGCAGATGGCTTCGCCTACGTTGCTACCGATGGAAATGTCTACTTTGATGCTCAATCATTTCCAAGTTATGGAGCGATAAGTGGAAACCGCCTTGATTCCTTAAAGCCAGGACATCGCTATGAATATTCAGAAGATGGGGCTAAACGTTTCCATGCAGATTGGGCGCTCTGGAAATTAGCTCGTGATCGCACAGAGATGATCTGGCCAACTCCGTGGGGCGATGGATATCCAGGCTGGCACATTGAGTGCAGCGCAATGTCACTTGAATTTTTGGGCCAAACTATAGATCTCCATGTTGGAGGAATAGATCTGCGCTTTCCACATCACGAAAATGAGCGCGCGCAATCGAATGCACTCACCGGAAGTGAAGCTGTTACACATTGGATTCATGGAGAGCACTTACTCTTCGAAGGACGGAAGATGTCAAAGAGCGCTGGGAATGTTCTCTTATTGCAAGACATTATTGATCGCGGACTTGACCCACTAGCTGCTCGCCTTGCATTCCTTGAAAACCGATATCGATCGCAGATGGATTTAACGTGGGCTTCCCTTGATGCCGCACATGTAACTCTGCGGAGATGGCGCATACTCGTGCAATCTGGTCAGCCTCATACTGAACTGATTCCTGATGAGGATTTTCTTGCGGCGATCTATACAGACCTTGATACACCTCGTGCGCTACAAAGGTTACGTACGGTCGAAAAAAACACAACCCTGACTCCAATTAAAAAGGCAGGAATATTCCGCTTTGCAGATCAAATTCTTGGCTTAGATCTTTTGCGAATTCCAGAAAAACGAGAGCTCACAGGATCACAGAGTCAACTTCTGCGTCAACGAGAAATTGCGCGTGCAGATAAGGATTTTACGGAAAGTGATCGCTTGCGAACTCTTCTCGAAGAGAGTGGGCTAGAGATTCAGGATGGCCCTCAAGGACAGAGCTGGAGTTAATCTTTTACTGGAAGAAGTATCGAAAGCAGAACGATCGTCAGGGCACTTGCTAAGAAAGTCATTCCAGCTCTATCGCCTTGAACCAACAGTTCTCCCCCATCTCCATAAGTTGTTGCATCATTAATGACAATCAGCCAACCAAGGAGTGCTACAACTTTAAAGCGACGTCTTCCATAGCGTTTACCGATCGACCAGAAGGTTGCAGCAGATCCTCCGAGAGCAAGAATTAACCCTGCCGGTGGATAAGAGAGATGGAGAAAGACGCCAGCAGCTGCGGTGAGACCGCCGACAAGAAAACTCAAGAAATATTTCACTTAGAAATCTACTCCGGAGAGAAGATCTGTTTCTCGTCCATCTTTATCAAAAGGTTCATGAGCTTGACCATGAACGAGGGTGTAATACTCATTTCCCCACACTTGCAGTCCGATGTTATTTGAGAGTGCGAAGAATGGACCATCTAGTGCAATTTGAGTCTTATGTGCTGCCATCGCATCCATCTTGGCTTGAACATATTCGTTGCCATCAATAAGAGTAGTGACAGAGTCATCATCTTTTGCAAAGGGAAGATCATCAGCACTTTCTGCCCCAAAGAAATCAGAGCCCAGCGCTTTCATCTTTTCAATTCCATCAGCAATAACTGATTTAGGCATTGTGTTCCAGTAAATTTTCGGGATCCTCCATGTAGATTTTTTCGAAGCTTCCATGGCTACGCGATGGGCTTGAATGTGATCAGGGTGGCCGTATCCACCAATTTCATCGTAGGTGATCAGTACATGTGGCTTTATCTGGTCAATAATTTCTACAAGATGTTGGCTGGCTTGCCCTAGATCTGCCTGCCAGAAAACATCGGGACGATTATTCGGTGGAGTATCCATCATTCCACTGTCTCGAAATGAAATTTCTGGTGCGCCTAAGAAGCGAAAATCAGATACTCCAAGAGCTTTCATCGCATCGGCTAATTCAATTTCGCGATGTGCGCCAAGTTCGTCTCTATCCGATGCGGCTATATGCGCGAGCTCTGGAACAAGAACTTCCCCCTCTTCGCCACGCGTACAAGTGATGAGCGTGACCTGCGCACCAAGGGCGGCATACATAGCCATCGTCGCACCATTATTGATTGTCTCGTCATCTGGATGAGCATGAACTAACAGGATGCGTGCTCCTTGAAAGCTTTTCTGCATCAATAAACCGGCAGAGTGGTATCGATCTGCTTAGCCCAAGCAATGACGCCACCTGAAACATGTGTGGCATCTTTAAAGCCTGCACCTTTGATGATCGCTAAACATTCAGCTGAACGAACACCACTCTTGCAATGAACAATGATTGGTTTATCTTGCGGAAGCCCTGCAAGGGCTGTTCCATCGATAAATCCTTGCTTTGGAATCAAATGTGATCCTGGGATTCGAACAATTTCGAATTCACTTGGTTCGCGCACATCGATAAGGTAGAAATCTACCCCTTGATCGATTTTCTCTTTTAGGGTCGTTACAGAGATTGTTGAATCTGTTACCGCATCTTGCGCTTCGGAAGAGAGAACTCCGCAGAACGCCTCGTAATCTGGAAGAAGCGCTTTCTGGGTTGCTTTCTCAGAACACAATGGACAGTTAGGATCCTTGCGAATCTTTACCTTCCTGAATTCCATTTCGAGCGCGTCATAGATCATAAGCTCACCAATCAGCGGTTCACCTACACCCGTAATTACTTTGATAGCCTCTGTCGTTTGAATCGAACCGATAGTTGCGCAGAGAACTCCGAGTACTCCACCTTCGGCACATGATGGAACCATTCCTGGTGGTGGTGGTTCTGGATATAGGCATCGGTAGCACGGACCATATTCGGCCCAGAAAACACTTGCTTGGCCATCAAAGCGATAGATCGAACCCCATACATAAGGTTTCTTAAGGAGTACGCACGCGTCATTGACAAGGTAACGCGTTGCGAAGTTATCTGTACCATCAACGATAATGTCATAGTCAGCGAAGATATCCATGACGTTATCTACATCAAGGCGGAGCTCATGTGTAATGACATTGACATAAGGGTTAATCTCTAAAATTTTCTCTTTTGCCGATTGCGCTTTGCTCTTACCGATATCAGATTGACCATGAATGATTTGGCGTTGCAAATTAGATTCATCAACGGTATCAAATTCAACAATTCCTATAGTTCCAACACCTGCTGCCGCTAGATACATCAGAGCCGGTGAACCTAATCCGCCTGCACCAACGCAGAGAACCTTTGCATTCATCAGCCGTTGCTGTCCTGCCATCGCAACATCCGGGATTATCAAGTGGCGGCTATATCTGCGCACCTCATCAACGGTCAGAGCTGGGCCAGGTGAAACGAGTGGAGGTCTCTTCATAATTGGCAATTCTGCCTCAGACTATGAAAGCGTGCCACTTTGCGTCTACGATTAGGCAATGAGTACTTCAGAGAAGCAAACGATTGGCGATAAGGCGCGTCTACCGCGTGATGAACGTCGAGCAATCTTGCTAAATGCTGCTCTTGAGGTCTTTACCGCAGCCGGTTATCACTCCGCTGCAATGGATGAGATCGCAGATCGAGCAGGTGTCAGTAAGCCTGTCCTCTACCAGCATTTTCCTTCAAAGTTAGATCTCTATCTCGCAGTTCTCGATCTTCATATTGATTCGCTCGTCTTTGAAATTCAGAAGGCAATCTCGTCAACTCCAGATAATGCACAAAGAGTGCGTGCAACTGTTGTTGCATACTTTGAATTTATCGAAAATGAAGGAGAAGCGTTTCGACTTCTCTTCGAAAGCGATATGAGTGTTGAACCACAGGTGCGTGAACGTCTCAATCGCATGACATACGACTGTGCCGCAGCGGTAAGTGGTGTGATCTCAAATGACACCGGATTACCTAAAGAAGTCGCAATGATGCTCGGTGTTGGTTTGATTGGATATGCACAAGTAACTGCTCGCCATTGGCTTGATCGCGATAGCAAATTAACCCGCCAACAAGCAGTAGATCTTGTAGAAAACTTAATGTGGCGAGGAATTTCGGGCTTTCCCCGTACCGAATAGCACCGAATAGCAGTAGGCCGCCTTTGCATCTAGGATGAGCCCATGAGTACAAAGAAATCAGAGGGCGCTCAGGCAGCTCTCATCAGAATTGCTGTTGCAGATATTTCAAGTGAACTAGCCTTTGAGTGCGAATTGAGTCCAGCCGATATTAAGAAGGCTGTCGCTCAAGCTCTGGCAGATAACACTCCCCTGGTCCTTACCGATATACGTGGCCACGAAGTGATCGTGCCTGCTGCGCGCATTGGTTATGTTGAGATTGGCCAACCGACCGAACGTCGTGTCGGTTTTGGCGCGTTGTAAGTGACTCTGACATTCGCAGACCTTCCACTTCGTAAAGAGACGATCGCTGCTCTCAACGAACATGGCTACACAGCACCATTTCCCATTCAGGAGCAAGTTCTCTCCATCGCACTTGCAGATGGAGATGTCATCGGACAAGCCAAGACTGGAACCGGAAAGACACTTGCATTTGGAATTCCTCTCGTTGATCGTGTGATCGCACCTGCAGATGAAGAGTGGAAGAACTTTGAATATCAAGATTCACCACAAGTTCTTGTAGTTGTTCCAACTCGCGAACTCTGCGTACAGGTAACAAAGGATCTTGAAGAGATTACTCAGAGCAGAAAAATTAGAGTCTTAGCTGTTTACGGTGGTAGAGCCTTTGAACCGCAGATTGAGGCGCTACAAAAGGGTGTTGAAATTATCGTGGGTACTCCAGGTCGCTTGCTTGATCTCTATCGCCAAGGACAGGTCAAGCTTGCAAGCGTCACTCGAGTTGTTCTTGATGAAGCAGATGAGATGCTCGATCTCGGATTTCTCCCCGATGTGGAGAAGATCTTTGCAAGCACCCCCAATCGCACGCAGACGATGCTCTTTTCGGCAACAATGCCTGGAGACATCATCGCTCTGGCTCGTAAGTTTATGAATCAGCCTGTACATATTCGTACCCAAGATTCACAAGATGAAGGCAACGTCGTCTCGCGTATTGAGCAATACGTTGTACGCGCACATGCGATGGATAAGATCGAAATGCTTGCTCGTATTTTGCAGGCAGAAGGTCGTGGTCCAACAATAGTTTTCTGTCGCACAAAGAGAGCCTGTCAAAAAACTTCTGATGATTTAGTTGAACGTGGTTTTCGTGCTGCAACTTTGCATGGAGATATGGGACAAGCCGCACGTGAAAAGGCGCTCAATGAATTCAAGGGTGGCAAGTCAGATGTACTCATTGCTACCGATGTAGCCGCTCGCGGAATTGATATTGACGGCATTACTCATGTTATTAACTATCAATGTCCAGAAGATGAGAAGACGTATGTCCACCGCATTGGTAGAACCGCTCGTGCAGGCGCAGATGGTATTGCTCTCACCTTTGTTGATTGGGATGATCTTGCGCGATGGAAGATGATTAATATGACGCTTAAGCTTGGATTACCTGAACCTGTTGAGACGTACTCTTCATCTGAACATCTCTTCGAGATAATGAAAATTCCCGCTGGTTCAACGGGCCGTATGGATAAACCTCGTAAGGCTGCACCTGCACGCGATAAGGCTGAGAAGAGTGGGACTGCTGCTCCGGCCCGCCAAAAACGCGAGCGAGTGCGCACGAAGAAGATTTCTTCTTAATCTAAACCGAGGACCTCGAGCACACTATAGGCGCACTCTCTTAGTTGGCCAGCAACGGTTGAATTCTTGGAATGGGTAAGAACGCTAGTAGTTGTCTGTGCAGCTGCTTCGATCTCACCAGCGATACTGCAGGATCCATCCAAATGTTCCCACTGTGAAAATTCTTTAATGGGCTTGGAGTTCTCGCCAATAGCTAGAAGTTTGATTGGAGTATCTGCAGATAGTTTAGAAATCTGTGAAACTCCTCGCAGGTGATTCAGGGTGTTCGAATATGGAATGAGAACCAAATCCGCAACATCGAGGGCAGCTTTTAAGCTGGCATTGATATCACTAGGAGTATCGATGATTACAAGGTCATAGCTTTTGGGCAATTTCTCAATCAGTGCCTTTATATCCTGCCCAGTAAAGCCATTTCCGACTCGAGAGTCGGCCGAGATAAAGTCAAAGCGTTCTACATGAGAATCTAGATCTTCGCTTCGAATCGATGTTCCGGAGAGAAAATCAGCCAGAGTAAGTCGCGTTCCTTCGCGACCGACTCGGAATGTCAGCGATGCCTTTGGATCGCAATCAATGAGCAGAGTCTTTTTGCCATACTCAACAGATGCCACTGACAGCGCATGCGCCAGTGTTGTCTTTGCACTTCCTCCTGCAGTATTTGCAACTGTTACTACCTTGGGGCTCATACATTCACCGATTGACTCTGCCAACGTGCCACACCTTCATGAAATATTGGAGGTGCAATAAATGCAGAAGGAATGAGTGAGAGAGATTTACGGGTAGCAAGAAGAGAGAGGTTAGTCGCCAATTCTTGTGCAGGAAGAGTGGGCCACCCATAGAGATCACGCGCCCATCGAGGCAGACTTGCAGCAGCGAGTGAGCTCAGCGCCGCCCAAGCCGGAGCAGCCGGTGTAGCAAAGCGAATGACGGTTGGAAGCGGAGGCAAGGTGAGAAAAATAGCTGCGCGCTTTGCATCATCTGTTGCGGCCAATTCGGGCGCAATTGTTGTGAAATATTCTTTGAGTTGAGCAAGTGTTGTTGGAACATCGCTGCGAGGAATACCCACAAGTTCTGCAAACTCAACCATTTCAGAGATGTATGTATCTCTATCTTCAGCGCTCAGGGGCGCTCCAGAACGAAATGCGACATCAAGAAAGGAATCGACCATCGCCATATGTACCCAGAGCAGCTCGTGTGGATCATCTAAACCTAGTTTTGTATGGACTCTACGAACGCGAGATGTGAGTGCGAGTGCTTGCTCAGTGCTGCCAAAAGTAAGGGTGGTGACGTAATCACCAGTTCTTTGCAGCCTCCCCCATGCATCTTCACGAAAATTTGAATGTGTGGCAACCCCTGCCATAGCAACGGGATGAAGTGCCTGTTGGAAGAGGGCTCGGACTCCTCCGATAAGCATGGAAGGGTCGCTGTGAACTTTCCAGACAACGCTGTCGGGGTTGTAAATACCGCGTGGATCGTATGACATAGATCTAGGCAGAGAGAACTTTGATTGCATCGACAAGCATTTGAACGGCGATGGCTGCCAACAAGAGTCCTGCAATTCGCGCTACTAAAGTGACACCAGCATCTTTAATCACGCTAAGGATTTTAGTCGAAGCCATGAGGGCTAGGGCAATAATAATATGTACGGCAACGATTGCAGCCACTAAGCCAAGAGCAAGGGAGGTTGAATCAACTTGCTTAACAAAGATCATCGTCGCAACGATGGCACCAGGTCCGGCAAGTAGTGGAGTTCCTAGCGGAACTAGGGCAACATTTTTATTTGTCGCTGAATCAGCTCCCTCAACATTTCCGGTGAGGAGTTGAAGTGAGACATATAGAAGTAGCAGTCCTCCCGCAGCCTGTAGGGCTTCCATCGAAACATTCATGTACTCAAGGACAAATTGTCCAAAGAGAGCAAATGATGTGATGACAAGAAGGGATACTGCTGCAGCTTGCCATGCCAAACGGATGCGCTCTTTTTGAGTTTTATCTGAGACAAGAGCTAAAAATATTGGGGTCGCACCCGGTGGATCCATAATCACCAAAAGGGTGACAAAAGATTGCACTGCAAATGTCAGCGCACTTACTTCAGTCAGATTCATTCTGTGACGACCCTTCGAGCATCTGCCATCAATTCAAGGCGAGCCCATTCTGCAGGATCGGTATGGTTTTCGCCTATTGAGTTGAGCTTTCCTGTGCCATGGTAATCGCTTGCACCCGTAATAACGAGTCCTAAGTCACGCGCTAACTCACGTAATTGTTCACGTTCTTCTTGCGAGTGATCACGATGTTCTACTTCAACACCATTAAGCCCTGCCGCAATCAGTGATGGGAAGCTCATCGCAGAAAGTGTCTGGCCGCGCCGTGTTGCAAATGGGTGTGCGATAACTGCAACTCCCCCAGCTTGTCGAATTACTTTAATTGCATCTTCCGGAGTTGGTGCAAGATGAGTCACGTAGTACTTCGAGCCATTATGCAGAAGAGTTGCGAATGCTTCATCACGGCTTGCAATATGGCCTTTTGCCACAAGAGCATCTGCCAAGTGGGGGCGCCCCAAAGTGGCACCTTCGGGCATTGCAGCAAATACTTCTTCAAGAGATATTTCGATTCCATCTGCTGTCAATAATTCGGTCATGCGACGCATACGTGGAAGTCGTGAATCACGAGATTCTTCAAGCATCGTCTGCATTGTGGCATTTTCGCCATCGAAGAGAAGTCCGAGCATGTGTACGGCAACATCATCTTGGGTCAGGCATGAAATTTCAGCACCGAGAACAAGTGCGAGATTGGCTCTACGTGCAGCGATCGCATCTTTCCAACCAGACGTTGTGTCATGATCGGTGATTCCAAGAACTGTAATACCTGACGAAAGCGCTTTATTGATGAGCGCATGGGGAGTGTCTGTGCCATCGCTATTATTTGTGTGAGTATGTAAATCAATCATTCGACGATCATCACCTCACTCGGCCTAGTTCTTAGGACTACAAGTATGCACCCTGTAAGAATGACAATAATTCCCGGAATAAGTGCAATCGGTGGTCTCTGATCTAGCCACCAAATTGCAAGAAGCGTAGCGACCGGAACTTCAAAGAAAACGATTAGCGAAACTATTGCAGGTGAGACACGCTTGAGCGTTGCGTTAAACATCGAGTGGCCCAGAATCTGTGCACCTGCGATGAGGCCCAACAAAATAAGCCACTCATTTTTTTCAAAGTGAATGACTTCTACTCCCATAACAAGTGCGATGGGAAGAGCTGTTACCGCACAAACGAAATAGCAGATTGAGGTGTAGCTATGGGTGCCAATCTCTCTCTGGGCCTTAGAGCCGAGCATCGTGTAAATGGCAGCAAGTGCTGCAGAAATTATTGCCGCAACATCACCTTTGAAGGCAAGCCACGAAATTGATAGGTCAACACCTGAAATCATTAACACACCAAGAAATGAAACTCCCATCCCTAGCCAAGCTCTAGAAGGAATAAATCCGCCAAGCATTCTCACAAAGAGTGCGGCAAAGATGGGCTGCAGAGCTACTAGGGCGGTACCGGCAGCAACTGTGGTCCAACGCATTGCAATAAAGAAGCCAATGAAGTGGAGTGCGAGAACAAATCCTGAGAGAGCTGAGATAGCTATAGCTTTACGGTGATGTCGATCTTTGGATATTAAATCTCGGAGAGCGAATGGAAGTGTGAAGAGAGCTCCACCAAGATTTCTCCAAAAAATGAGCGTCACCACTGGCATTGCACTCAATGCAATCAGAGGGCCAGAAGTGCCGATACCGATAATTCCCACACCCAAGCGAATGAGATCTGGACGCTCAGGTATCTGAGTGTGGTTATCAATCGAGGACATAGGGCAACGGTATCTGATGTGTGAGAGACAGATACAATTTGCCTATGAGCGCAAACATCTCCAGTCGAGTGTTTCTCGCCAGATTAGCTGGAACTGCAGTATTTGATCCCAATGGCGATCCAGTTGGTAAGGTCAGAGACGCTGTCGCGACCCTGCGCGCAAATAATCAACCTCCCCGAATCCTCGGTCTGATTGTTGAAGTTCCATTACGACGACGTGTCTTTGTTCCAATCACTCGAGTCACTTCAATTGAATCGGGAACAGTTGTTATCACTGGCCTTGTAAATATGCGCCGCTTTGAATCTCGCGCAGGTGAGATTCTAGTTTTGGGCGATATGTTAGATCGTTCCATCACGCTTATTGAAAGTGATGAGCCAGTCCTGGTCGAGGATCTCGGTATGGAACAAAATCGCACCGGTGATTGGCTCATGACTCGCGTGCACATCATGAAGCGCGGCCAAGGTATTCGCCGTAAAGGTGCAACTTCTACCGTTGCATGGGAAGAAGTACATGGATTTGCATCTGCTGAAAATGAGCAGGGAACTTCAAATTTGCTTTCAACACTCAGTAATCTGCGAGCAGCAGATTTAGCTGCCGTCATTCAAGATTTAGCTCCAAAGCGCCGCCTTGAGGTCGCACGTGCACTCGATGATGAAAGATTGGCAGATGTCCTCGAAGAGATGGATGAGGCTGAACGTGTAGCACTCCTGAGCGAACTCGAAGGCGAACGGGCTGCAGATGTTCTCGGCGAAATGGATCCAGATGATGCTGCAGATTTATTACGTGAAGTGGGTCAAGAGCGAGCACAAGTACTGATTGACTTGATGGAACCTGAAGATGCCGAAGATGTCATTCGTTTGATGACATATGAGGATTACTCAGCCGGTGGAATGATGACAACCGAGCCATTGATCATGAGCGCTGACTACACAGTTGCAGATGCACTTGCCGTCGTTCGCAAAAGCGAAATTTCACCAGCACTGGCATCGCAAGTCTTTGTCACCAGGCAGCCACTTGAAACTCCAACCGGTCGCTTTATTGGAATGGTTCACTATCAGCGACTGCTTCGCGAACCACCAGCTACGCTTTTAGGCTCGCTCGTTGATACAGATACACAAGGGCTAAGCCCTGATGCAACGCTCAATGAGGTCTCCTCCTATCTTGCAAGCTATAACTTGCTCAGCGTCCCAGTTGTTGACATTAATGAACGTTTATTAGGAGCAGTTACTGTCGATGACGTACTCGATCACTTGTTGCCAGATAATTGGCGAGTTGATCATCGTGATCACAGACGTACTGGTTTAGAGAATTTAACGCAAAAAGTTGAAGGGCAGGTGTAAAGATGGCTCGCAAGAATGGATTAGATACTCCTCGCGAAACTCGACGCACACTACGTCCAAATATTGATGCTGAGGCTTTCGGTCGTCTCTCAGAGAAATTTGCACGCTTTCTGGGAACCGCCCGTTTCTTAGTTTATATGAGCGTCTTTGTACTCTCGTGGGTTCTCTGGAACACGCTAGCGCCAGCAGATATTCGCTTCGATGAGTTTCCATTTATTTTTCTTACCTTAATTCTTTCTCTCCAAGCATCATATGCGGCACCACTGATTCTTCTGGCTCAGAATCGACAGACTGATCGTGATCGAATTGCTTTAGCTGAAGATCGTGCTCGTAATGATCGCAGCATGGCAGATACTGAATATCTCACACGAGAACTTGCAAGTCTTCGTATCGCACTCGGTGAAGTGGCAACTCGCGACTTCCTTAAAGATCAGTTGGAAGATATCGCTCAGGAGATTGTGGAAGAGTTAAGACGAGAATCCAAGCCTGACACCAAGAAGTGATTTATCACGAATCACTAACTTATCCGCGATTGCGGTAATTGCTTGTGCTGTTGAACTATCAGGGAGCGCGTGAACTATCGGAGCACCTGAATCTCCACCGGTTCGCAACTCTGGAGCGAATGGAATCTTTCCAAGAAGTGGCACATCTGCTCCAACAAGAGTAGAGAGGCGAGCTGAAGTTTCTTCTCCACCACCTTCGCCAAAGAGCGCTGTTGATTCACCGCATGATGAACAGATAAATGCCGACATATTTTCAATCACACCGATGACTCTTTGATGCATTTGGTGAGCAATACGTCCGGCTCGTTCAGCCACTTCTGCAGCAGCAATTTGTGGCGTTGTGACAACCAAAATTTCAGAGGTTGGAATGAGTTGGCCAAGTGAAATTGCTAAATCACCAGTTCCAGGCGGAAGATCAAGAAGGAGGAGATCTAAATCGCCCCAGTAAGCATCTGAAAGAAGTTGCTCAAGAACCTTATGAAGAAGAGGTCCACGATAGGCAACGGCATCGGCGCGCTCTGGCTTAAACATCTCCATCGAAACAGTCTTCACACCATAGCTTTCAGGTGGAATAAACATCTGATCAATCACTGTTGGCCGCACGCCTACTAGCCCCATTAAACGTGGGATCGAATGGCCATACACATCAGCATCGAGAATTCCAACACGTAAACCTTTCTTTGCGGCTGCAACAGCAAGGTTGGCTGTAACCGATGACTTACCCACGCCACCTTTTCCGGATGCAACTCCGATTACGCGAGTCAAAGAATCAGGCTGGGCAAAGGGGATAAATTTCTCACGTCCACCTCTGACTAAAAGCTTTACCTTTTTGCGTCCTTCTTCTGTCATAACGCCAAAAGTGATTCGAACTTCCTTCACGCCATCAACAGCGCCGACTGCAGCGGTGATGTCATTTGTCAGACGATCTTTCATTGGACACCCTGAAATTGTCAGCAAGATGGTGAGATCGACTATTCCGGATGACTCACTGACGCTTTCAACCATGCCAAGTTCGGGAAGTGCGTGATGAAGCTCTGGGTCTTGCACAGTTGCAAGAGCCGCATTGATACTCTCAATAATTGTCATAAAAGATCTGGATCGATTTGAGGTTTGAAGGCTGACTCGCTACTTTTTCTCTGATTTTCTTTCTCATCTTCATCCTCAAGGACTGAAGCAACCTGCCGCTTGATAAAAGTTTTAGGGTTGAGATCTGCTGGCTTGAGATCTTCAAATCCGGGTCCAAGATTTTCGCGAATCTCAGCGGTCGCCGAATTGGTCAGTGAACGCACCTTCCTGATCATCTTTGCTAGATCAGATGCAACTTTCGGCATACGTTCAGGGCCAACGAGAATCAGAGCAAGAACTACTAGCCCGATCATCTCTCCAAAACCGAAATCAAACATCATTTACCTGCTGTCAGTGTGAGGGATGCGGTCAGAGTCTTGCCAGATCGAATGTATTCAATGTCGACCTTATCTCCCACATTCTTGGATCGAATCGCCACAATGAGTTCTTCAGGAGTTTTAATTGTTCGTCCATCAAATGTGATAATTAAGTCTCCTGCGCGAAGACCTGCTTTGGCTGCAGGACCACCAGGAAGAATTGCATTTGAAGTATCGGCAATCCGTGCTCCATCACCTGCATATTGCATATCGACAGAAACTCCCACAACTGGGTAGGTTGCTTTTCCATTTTTAATAAGTTGCTCTGCTGTTTTGCGCGCTTGGTTAATTGGAATCGCAAATCCGAGTCCGATCGATCCTGATTGCGAATTGATTGAAGAGGACCCAAGGGTTGCAATTGCAGAGTTAACTCCAATGACAGCACCGGCTGAATTAACAAGAGGGCCACCAGAATTTCCTGGATTAATTGCTGCATCGGTCTGAATTGCATTGATAAATGAACTATCTCCGGCAGATTCTCCTGCGGTCACAGCGCGATCTTTAGCACTAACAATTCCAAGGGTAACTGTTCCGCTGAGACCAAGCGGGGAACCGATTGCAATGACAGAATCACCGACTGCAACTTGATCGCTATCACCGAAAGTCAACGCTGTGAGTCCTGTGCGGTTAACTTTAAGAACTGCAAGATCATAAGAAGAGTCCCGACCAACTATTGTTGCATCAAGAGTTGTCCCATCATTGAGTTGCACTTCGATCGAACCCCTGCCGTCGGCAGCATCGGCAATCACATGGTTATTTGTCAGAATATAACCTGAACTGTCGATGACAAACCCGGTACCTGTACCGCCTCCAGCTGCACTCTCTGCAGAAATTGATACAACAGATGGAAGTACTCGTTGAGCAATATCTGCAACCGATCCCGGTGGTCGTTCGATTGATGAACTCACTGAAGATAATTTAATTTCATGACCAAAGAGCGAACCCGAAGAACTTGCTCCGAAGACTGCGCCAACCAAACCTGCAATGCCTGCCATCAACAAGGCATTTGAGCGAGTAACAAACTTTGCCTTACCGTGTGATGAAGAGGGCACCCACCAAGGACCTGTTCCCATTGGTTCGCTCATGTCTCTATCCTTCTACAACTTCGTAGCAAGTAACAAGCCATCGCCTAGAGGAATCAGTGAAGTCACCCACTTTTCTGTCTCACCTTTAAGCAGTTTCCCAGCATCACGAAGAGCAATCGTCTTTGGATCACGTTGGGCGGGATCATTGACCTTTGCGCCTCCGAAGAAATTATCAATAACAAAGACGCCACCACTTCGCAAAATACGGTGAGCTTCAACTATCGCATCATGCAAATCTTCTGCATTGTCTCTAAAAATTACAAGATCGTAGGCACGATCGGCAAGCTTGGTCATGACTTCGATAGCAGGATTTGTAATGAGTCGAAAACGTGACTGAGCAATCTGCGCATCTTGAAGTGCAATCTTTGCAATCGCAGAGTGCTCTTGTTCGCCATCAATTGATGTCAGAGTTCCACTCGGCAGCATTCCTTCAAGAACCCAGAGCACACCAACTCCAGAACCGGTCCCAATTTCAACCACTGATTGTGCATCGAGAATATGTGCAAGGTGTCGAAGATAAGCACCCACACCGGGGGTGACATCAATTGCACCAACTTCGCTTCCACGAGATCTGGCTTGCGTTTTATCCACGCTCTCACCAATAAAGCTCTCAGAGTATGAATGTGGGTCAATCTGGTTGATCATGAGAGGGATGTTAGCCACTCCACGAGTAAACGCACGCCGAATCCGGTTCCGCCTTTAGGGTTTTCTCCAGAATCACTCTCGCTACGGGCGGTGCCTGCAATATCAAGGTGCACCCACTGGCGATTGCCTACAAACTGTTCAAGAAAGAGCGCAGCTGTTACTGAACCAGCACCGTAGTGACCTTTATCTGCTGTGTGGTTTAGATCAGCAACGTCACTCTCTAATCCATCTGTGTAATCATCGATAAGTGGCATATGCCACACGCGATCTCCTGTGCGTTCGCCAATCTCAGAAATTGTCCGAGCGAGTTGAGAATTTCGCGTATACATCGCAGCATATTGGCGTCCAAGTCCAAGTGTTGCAGCACCTGTCAGAGTTGCAATATCGACTACATAATCTGGATCAAGATTAATATCTGCAAAAGCTAATCCATCGGCGAGAACTAACCGTCCTTCAGCATCTGTATTTATAACCTCTACAGTTTTTCCACCGTAGTGCTTAATAACATCACTCGGACGCGCAGATGTACCAGAGAGTGCATTCTCGGCACACATCATTAAAACACTTACCTTTACTTGTGCACCGAGTTGAGGGAGTGCGCTAATCGTGGCAAGAGCTGCAGCAGCACCCGCCATGTCACTCTTCATCGCCATCATGGTGTCATACGGACGCTTAAGAGAAATTCCACCAGTGTCAAAGGTGATTCCTTTTCCTACAAGAACTACGTGAGGAATTCGTGAGCTCTTCTTGCCACCTTTGGGTGTGTAGGTAAGGTGAATAAATCGTGGACCGGGATTTGGTGAAGAATTACCTACTGCTCGAAGGCCGCCAAATTCTTTAAGGGCGGTGCCGCTCAGGACGTTTATGTGGAGACCGTATTCAGATGCAATCGCTCGCGCTTGGTTAGCCATCCATAAAGGCGTTTTGATATTGGCAGGTGTGTGGATGAGATCGCGAGCGCGACAGACTGCGCTCGAGATAACTCGTGCATACTCAACGGGAGCAGCATCTGCTGTAACAATTTCGATCTCTGACGAGGATGGTTTAGGGGTGGTTTTCTGATTCCAGGTGTACTCACCTAAAGTTGCCGAAGTTGCAAAGGCGATAATTTCTTCACGCTTTGTAGCAGCGATAGTTGCAAAGTTCTTCTCTGCCCCGCGCACTTTACGACCAAGTGCCGCACC
>CAXNHI010000003.1:0-25410 GCA_964202195.1 Candidatus Planktophila sp.
CCTTGTGAAAGCGTGTAGACAAGTTGCACATCACTTGTGCGCACTGTGATATCGCGAGAGGCGCGATAAGAAATAATACGACCAGTGTTGTTACCGTTCTGATACTCCTCATTGCCATACGTTGAGACCGCACCCAGAGTCAGTGCGCTAGCTGGGATTCCGCCTTTAGTCAGGTAAGCGCTCACTGCATCAACATCTGCTCCGACTTTTCTGACGGCGTCGGCAACAAGTGGGCTAGAAAGAGCAACATTGAGTGTCCAGACCACATTGTCGGCAGTTGCCGTTGTCTTTGCAGATCCAGTGACAGTAATTCCGTTATCGGTACGTGCAGCAAAACCTGCACCTACTTTTACAAGTCCGCCTCCGACAGCCAAGGCCATGATGAGGGATGCTGCAATGACTGTAATTGAACGGGACTTTTCACCAGAATTAAATGTGCTCATGTGCATAGTCTAATACTTTTTTTAAGAAATTAGATTGCACGAAGCGCCATTACCTCTTCCATTTCGACACCACGGAATGGTTCTAGCGCTAGCTCCCAGGATTCTCCCAATAATCTCTGGAACTCCTCACGAAGTGACTCCTCATCAAAACCTTTTCCTAAAGTTTGCACGATGAGGTGCTCTGAAATCATGATGCTTCCCATTCCATCAATGACACTTCTATGAATTCCAAGATCGGGCGTGAAGCGAAAGAACTCTCCCCCAATTTCACTCTCTTCGCGCACTTCAAAGCGCAGGTAATGCCACGCCTTCAACGCTGTTGCAACTTTGGCTGCAGTACCGGTGCGATCTCTAAATTCAAGTGTTGTACGAAATGTTCCTGCAGCTTTTGGTTGTGACTTCCACTCAAGTGCGACCCATGTTCCGAGGATCGATTGCAGACCCCATTCGATATGTGGGCGCAGCGCAGCGGGTGCGCTATGAATAGTTAGAAAACCTGTCACATGTGTTTTAGATATGACAGAGCGACCAGATGAATTCATCTGCTCCATGCGAATCTCCTAGCAAGTCGCGCCCTCATTGATGGCACTGCGTTAACTGCGCGACCTTCCCCGATCCACAGTTTTACTAGTAGCTATATGGTGGCATGAGCGTGGAAAAAGGTAAAGGTCAGGTATTGGTCTAGGCGTAAATAGGGCTAGACTAGGGACCAGTCGGACGCTTAATCAGGACCCGTTTCATGGCAGTAGTGCTTTGCTCGGTATCGCTGGCGCAAGAGGAAGACCGTGTTTGAGGATTTCTCACACACCCACATATCGAAGGAAAAGTAAAACATGGCAACAGGCACAGTTAAGTGGTTCAACTCTGAAAAGGGATTCGGTTTCATTGCAGTTGATGGTGGCGGACAAGATGTATTCGTTCACTACTCAGCAATCCAAGGAAACGGTTACAAGAGCCTTGAAGAGGGTCAGTCAGTTTCATTCGAGGTCGTACAGGGTCCTAAGGGTCCTCAGGCCGATGCAGTGAACGCTAACTAATAGCACCACTAGCTTTATGAGAAAGCCCCGCACATTGTGCGGGGCTTTTTTCATTAATTCGTTTTACTTCTTTGGCTCAGGCGGTACTTCGCCGGCTTTTTTAAGCGCGGCAGCAACTGCCTTGGCGGGAGATAAATCTTTGCCAGCTTTCCATGCATCTAAATACTTCCACGGCAATACCGCACCGCGTCTAACCCACCATGTATCGACAGGTGTTGGCCATGAAATTCCAAAATGCAAATGTGGAGATGTTCCGCGCGCACTTCCTGTTGCACCAACACCGCCCAATCTCTGGCCAGCTTTAACAACTAGCCCTGGTTCGATAGTTTTGTTGATCGACTTTAGATGAGATCCGTAATAACGAACGCCATCGACTCCGATGAGCGAAACTGACATTCCTCCGCGTGTATTTCCAGCGTTAACTTTTCCTGACCATGTATCAATACGATTTACTTCATCGATGATGCCATCAATTGGTGACACAAATGCACAGCCCGCTTTAGCCAAGATATCTGTCGCAGGATAATCGTGATGAGCGCGCGCATAGTCGACTTCACAACCAGCGACAGGAAATACGTAAATTGGCGCAGCTTGAGCAGAGATCGGAATTAGGCAAGAAGTTGTTAGCACTACTGCCGTAAGGAACCGAGGTTTCATGTAATCAGGTTAACGCCGACCTATCTAATTTTGCAGTAACTGCCATATGAGGGACTGTGAGCGCCCACACAATAACGAGTGCCATCCAGAAAAAATCATCGTTAAATTCATTGCCCATAAGGGCTAAAACTCCTGCTATGAGGAATGTTCCAGCAAGGGCTGGTAAGCCAGGAATTACTGCACGAGTAAATGCACTCTGTGCGTCTCCGCTTGCAAATGCTCGCTGAGAAGGCCCGAGCGTCAAAGTAAGTCGTGCGGTATGACGCATCGCGTGCCAACATCCAAAGTAGACGGCAAATGCAATCAGCGGTGGCGCAATCAGAGCCAAGGCAAGTAAGAGCGCGATATCGAGCGACTCTCTCTTTCGATGCAAAAGGAATAAGGTCACGATCGCAATAAGAGCAAAGCCGCTGACAGCGTAGAGAGTCTCCTGACCAAATCCTTGATGCCAATCAATGAGCGCCGGGTTTACTTGAGCGAGTGCATCGGTACTTGCACTATTTACTAGTGGAATCATCACTGGAGTTGCTCCTGCAGCTACCGTATAGATAGTCCGCGGTAACGCTTTCTTTCGCCCACCACGTCTATCCATCTCGTTGATAAATGCTGTATCTCCGATACCAAAATGTGTAGCGCTCATAAGCAGTACAAAGATAAATCCGACAACGTTAAATTTTAGGATAGCGATTACTGCCACGATCGCGACAAGAACATAGATTGCAATGAAGAGAGCCATCACCGTTGGTTTTGATTTAGGCAGGGTTACAAGGTGATCAAGTGCGCCGTGTGGAATTCCTAGCGCCAGCGCTATCACGGCAATCACAACCTGCCATTGGATGGAAGATTCCCCTAAAAATTGGGAGAAGATCAGAGAGAGGGCGATCGCGATTATTACCGCGATAGAAGAGAAAGTACGTACTTGTGAAAAGAGTCGATACTCAAGATCTCGCATGTCGAACCCCCTGTCGACCAACCATACCAAAGCGCTCTGTGAGAAGATCGGGCGTGGAGAATTTCGGTTACATGGCGATGCTTGCCTTCACTGTCTTCGGTTCAATCTGGCTAGAGATCTTTCTCAAGACCGGCGTCTTGCGGCGATGGAAACGAGCGCTTATCAGCATTCTTCCAATCAGCTCACTCTTTCTGATCTGGGATGCCTATGCAATTGCTCAAGGGCATTGGTTCTTTAATCGTGAGCGTATGTTGGGAATTTATGGACCATTTGATATTCCGCTAGAAGAATTTCTCTTCTTCATCGTTGTTCCATTGGCAGCGATTTTGACGATTGAAGGCGTGACGACAGTAAAACCACATTTGCGCGAAAAAGAGTTCGGAAAGGATGAGAAGTGATTTATAGCGATATTGCAATTGCTGCAGTTGTTGTTGCCGTAATGGTTGATCTCTTCATCTTTAAGAATTCTCTTCTGACTCGCACAGCGTTCTGGATTTCCTATTCGATCATCCTTCCTTTTCAGTTAATAACCAACTGGTGGTTGACCCACCTGCGCGCAGATGGAAAAGCAATCGTGATGTATGACCCCGATTCAATTATCGGCACTCGCATTGCATCTGCCCCTCTTGAAGACTTGCTCTTCGGATTCGCCCTTGTGCTTTCGGTGATGGGATTGTGGGAATTCTGGGGCAGGCGCGGATTCCAGCGCGATAAAGTAAGTAGTTAATCTTCTACCCTCTTCCAGTATCTCTGGGGGTAGCTCACTTGGTTTACTTTCTCCTTGCAAACTCAACAATGAAGTCACTCAGATATAAGTGCTCGTCGCCGGCCATATCTTTGAACCATAATTTAGAGAACTTTCCTAGCCGAAGACAGGTCCTCTTCTTTGCGAGTGACTCTTCTGAATCATCGGGCTGCAGAGACGGGTACCAAAGAGTGTGACCGGGTCTGTCGACAATCTCAACAGGGGTAGACCACTGCTGAGAATTATCTCCTTCACTTAAATCTTTATTGGTGTTGATGCTCATAAACAATTTCCCACCAACCCAAAATGGACCATCTACTCGACCCAACATCATGACCCAGCAATGAATTTCATCGTTCCAACTTACCGATGGCCCCCAGTAGTAGAGCTCATCTCCTTGAGATACAGCTCCGCCGCCCTGGCTTTGGGGAATCTGCAGTGACTTGATCGGCTGACCTACGCCATTCCAATCCACACTGAAGCTGTGACCATTCCATCGCTTTGCCAACATGCCAGGGTTATCCAAATCTGAAATTGCAATTCGTGCCACGCTCACGCATTGGCCTGCGGACTCTTCTGTCGATCTCCACGTTTCTACTGAGAACGGCCCAGGGTATGCGTATTCGCCATAGAACACATAAAGGTAGTCACCGTTTGCGATAGCGCTCGGGTCACCTACTCCGCCTGGAAAACAATAGTTTTTATTTACAGGCAGTCTGATCATTCGGTCGTTTCTATCTTCGAGAATGATTCCCAAGTTTTCCCAACTATCTCCGCCGTCGACAGACTTCATGACTCCAATTCTTGGGGCCGCCTGAATAGAAGAGTCACCTTTGAGTCCGGGTGGCCAGTTATCGTCACTCATTCCCTCGCCAGTTTCTGCTTTGAATAGCAAAGTGCTCGGATAATTCTCATTGTGATATAGCGAGTAGAGAGTTTTACCAGATGGGTCTTGAGGTGATTGATAAATGCTCTCAAACCACACACTTCCATGCAATCCATCTTCTTCTGGTTTGACAACTGGTGGAAGCTTTGGGCGAACGAATTTCTCGGGAGGAAGTGCGAAGGTTTCACTCACCGTCGAGCCTTCGCCAAACTTAAGTTCGTTACCGTCACCCCACACCGGATCTTCGCCATATTTTCCAGGAAAAATTCTGAACTTGTCGCCAATCCAAGCGGTCGACATGTTGCAATCGATAAAGCTACCAAATAGCTGTCGCTCTGTTGGGTGCAGCCGAACGACAATATCTTCAACACCTGTTTCGATTTCTTTCCAATTACTCAATTCTCTTTTCCTTTCGATTAATTTGTTAACTCAAAGAAAACTTGTCCAGAGAAATTTTGTGCAGGTAGTTGGTATTTAGGCAGCACACCTGGGCCGCATGCAGCAGTGCCAACTCCTGAGCAAGCGAAGTCAAAAACAATGTGTGCGGTCGAGCTAGCGCCGAGAAGGTGGTCGTGAGTCGTTTGCGCAATTTCGTGCGGCGACCAAGGCCTCACCGTCAGCCCCACCGGTGATGAGAATTTTGCCTTAAGAGAATGAGCAATACGCACCGAAGAAACCGATGCTCGGCGGCTCGACTCTTGCGGTCTGACAGTTCTTTCCTGCATCTGATCGATAGTTGATGAGAACCAGCCGAGCCTTGTCGCCTGTCCGGTATCTGGGTAAGCGGGGCCGGGGCCTTTCCCGAACCAATTCACCGAAGTATCTGATGTCGCATCAATGATGAACTCAATGCCTGCTCGTGCCCAATGAGACGACCAGACCTTTGGCCAGTGATTGTTGGGGACAGCGTCGAGATCTAACTGCAGGCCGCTTAGCTTACGCGTCCAAGTCCAGATGCAATCGACGGCGGCGTTAGTTGCTGCTGCTCCAACTCGCGTCCTCACTTGAATCACATCAGTACTCAAATTTTCGATAGCGAGAAGTCGTGAGGTAAGTCGATCAAGTCCCAAGAGTTTCCATCGCTCTGCTACCGCAGGAAACTCTCCTTCTCGCCACGCAGTTCTCAGATCATTATCAGTTGGAGCCCGCCACAAAGTAAGTGCCCAATCGGCGATCGCAGTGGTACCAATTCGCAGTGGGCTTCCGGTCACTGCGCAAATTTCGAGTTGATCACTGAGTGAATCGAAGGCAGGTGAAGCCCCAGCAGTGATTGTCAATTCTTGATAAGCGCCCTTTGGCGATGTGCATTGCGCCGTTGACACCACCCAGCCAGCTGGAATAGCCGACGTGTTCACATTGAACTGCAGCCATACCGAGAGCACGCCAGTCCTCTCTTGCAGAACCGAAACTGCTTCTTCAGGCATCTGCAGTACAGCCGTTTCGCGCGCAGAAAGTGGCTGGTATGTGATCACACCAGAGTTGATCGTCTTCTGTTCGTCTTTAAATTCCCAGTGGAGAGTCAGGTGTGAAGTGTCGCTGTGGTCGAGTCGGCTGATCATTGTGAGTTTTGAACCAGAGTCGCTCAACTTGAGGCTTACCGGCGTGTAAACCGCAGCAAGGTCGACCAAACTTGCACGCGGCTTGCGATCTGAACTGACAAGACCGTCAATCACGAAATTGCCGTCGTGAACAAGTTCGCCGAAGTCGCCACCATAGTTTGTCTTTGCAACACCGTTTTCAAAAGTCGTGATGCCGTGTTCTAGCCACTCCCAAACGAAACCACCAATTAATCGCGGATATGTATCGAAAAGTTCTTGATACTCGCTTAATCCACCGGGACCAGTTCCCATGGCATGTGCGTATTCGCAGAGAAGTAAAGGCATTTTCCTTCGTCGCGCCTCGAGATTGGCATCCGCTAAGGCCTCTTCTTCGCCCATTCCAACTTGCTCAACAAAGTGAACCGGCGGATACATCATGCTCCACACATCAACGTGCTCGCAGCTTTGATCTCCCTCGTAGTGAAGCGGCCTTGAACCATCTATAGATTTCATCGTCTTTGCCATGGCGGCAAGATTGCGTCCCACCCCTGCTTCATTGCCGAGCGACCACATGATTATGCATGGATGATTTTTATCGCGCTCAACCATTCGCCGAGCACGGTCGACTATCGCTCTCTCCCAATTTACGTCATCTGTTGGGTTATCAACCCAATCGACCTTTCCAAAACCATGAGTCTCAAGATCGCATTCGTCGATGATCCAAAATCCCATCTCGTCTGCCAAGTTGAGTAGCAGGCTAGCTGGTGGATAGTGCGAAGTTCGAATGGCATTAATGTTGCTCCGTTTCATGAGCGCCAACTCTTCGCGCACAGTTTCTTCAGGAACCGCTCGCCCAAATAAAGGGTGATGTTCGTGCCGGTTTACTCCTCGAAATTGAATCGGCACACCATTTACTGTCAGCATCGAATCTTCGATCTTGACAGTTCTAAACCCAAACTTCACTTCAACTGTCTCGCCCTCTTGCGAATCGATTGCTGAGCTGACTCGCAGGGTATATAGGTGTGGAGTTTCGGCAGTCCAAGGCAAGACATTTGCGATAGTTGAGGTTTCATTCACCTTCAATAGAGTCTGAGTTTCAACAAGTTGTAATCGAATTGCATGGGCGCTGTCGGGTTGATTCGTTTTGACTTGAACACTAAGAGTTGCAACTCCATCAATCCAGTCCGCCCTAATTGCTACATCTTCGATTGACACTGTTGGCCTGGCAATCACAGAAACATCGCGAATGATTCCGGGCAGCCACCATTCATCTTGATCTTCTAAATACGAGGCTGCGCTGAAAGTAAAAACACGAACTGTCAGAGTGTTCTTCTTCTGTGCAATTCCAGTGAGGTCAAATTCACTTGGCAAGCGACTTCCTCTTACAGAGCCCAGATAAAGGTTATTCCACCACACGTCTGCGGCTCCTTCTATTCCATCAAATCTAAGTACCGCACTCGCTGGTGGAGCATCCCAGTTCACATCTCGCTGATACTCACCGACACCGTTTTCATCTGGTGGATAAGGCGGGTCGATTGCAAAGGGGAAGTTGACGTTGGTATAGCTCGGTAGACCGTGCGGCTTCTTTAGAAAGTTGTCGAGATGAGGCATGACAAAACTTGCAGGCACCGGAATAAGTTCCTCTTCACGCTGCTCAAATTCTGGAACTGCCTCTGCATCGACTACACGAGGGAGCCAGCGAAATCGCCACAATCCGTTGAGGTTGGTGGTAGCGGCGTCGGTCTTGAGAGCAGCCCTCGGCGGCAAAGCGTTCCAAGAAGGATCTCTGCTCTCCAGAGGTTGAACCTTCGAACTCGAATGTGAGTTAGTCAATAGTGAGTCCAGAGACTCGCAGAGTGATGACTTGAAAAGGTCTAAATTGCAGGTCAATAGAGCCGCCGACTACATAGTCGGAAGATGTGGGAACTTCTAAGAAGTCGGTGAGCGAAATCTTTTCGGCTAGGCCAGCGAAAACAATTCGACTGTTGCATCGCCCACCTGTCGACTCGTAGAGCCTAACGATCAAGTCGCCGCTGCCATCTTCGGCCAGCTTGACCGTTTCAATAATCACTTGGGTGGCAGAGCTGCGCACAAGAGGCCCTATCGACCTATTTCCCATTATCTCTCGAGCAGGGAAGTTAAGTTCGTAACCTAGATTTACCGCATCTTCAATCGTTGCAGCCGGGCAAACCTTAAATTTGAAGGAGTGAGCGCCTTGGTCAGCTTCGGGATCGGGAAACTTTGTTGACCGCAGAAGCGAGAACCTCACGTTTGTAACGGTTGCACCATTCAATTCAGTTGTTCTCTGAACATCGAAACCGTATGTTGAGTCGTTTGCGAAGGCAACCCCCCAGTTTCTCTCTTCTATGAAGAGAAATTTATGCTGGCAAGACTCAAACCTTGCGAAGTCCCAGCTAGTGTTGACGTGAGTTGGGCGTTTAACGAAACCAAATTGCGTCTCTGCCGCAACTTCTTCGGCATGGATATCAACTGGGAAGGCAAGCTTGAGAAGTTTCTCAGACTCGTGCCAATCAATTTCTAGCGCGATGTCTAGGGCTTTTGCACCAGGCTGAAGGCGTAAAGTTTGAACTATCGTGCTGATTTTTCCTGACGCAGAGTGCAGGTAGCGCTTCGTCTCTATGAGCGCTGTGCCATCATCTTCTTGTCGCACGTGAAACTCATCAACTGCTTCCAAAACCCTTTTTGAGTTGCGGTAGTGCTCATCAATATCCCACGCATCCCAGCGAGTTGGGTTGTCGTTATGCAGATGTAACTCGTTGGCGGGAAAGCCGGGAGCAATGGCTTCTCGATTTGTTGCTAATGAAATCAAAGAGCAAATTCGTCCGGCTCGATCAATACTGACTCGCAACTCTTCGTTTTCGATCACTACACATTCGCCTTGATCATTAATCGAAGTAGGTTTCGCAGATTTGCGAACCACCCCAATGCTTAGTGCATCAACGTTATCTCTTACAGTTGGCATCGCATTTGCTGTCAATCTTTGAAGCGGTTCACTGACTGTCCTGTCATGTGCCAGCGCGTCTAGCGATGAATTCACAATTTCAAGCAGCTCCTGGGTTATCTCTGCATGCCGGTTCTCAACCTCTTTGTAGACCCAGGCGATGGCTGTACCTGGCAAGATGTCGTGAAACTGCATCAATAGCAGGCTTTCCCAAATTTCTTCCAACTTGATGCTCGGATATTTGGCACCGGTCTTCAACGTTGCATAGCTGGCCCACAATTCTGCCTCTCTCAAAAGAGATTCGTTGCGACGATTGCCATGCTTTGTTCTGTGTTGTGATGTCAGAACTCCGCGATGTAGTTCAAGGTACATCTCACCGCGCCACACGGGAGCGCTTGCGTACTCACTGCGGGCTTGGCCAAAGAAGTCATCAACTGCGCCCATTTTTACCTTGGGTGAGCCCTCAAGATTATTTGTTCTGTAAGCCGCGGCGATCATTTCGCGAGTTGGCCCACCACCACCGTCACCCCAACCAAAAGGCACAAGTGAAATTGAAGATCGACCCTTTTCAGAGAAGTTTCTTTCTGCGTGAGCTAGCTCTTCACCTGAGAGCTCAGAGTTGTAAGTATCTGCGGATGGAAAATGTGTGAAAACTCGTGTGCCATCTATTCCCTCCCACCAAAAAGTGTGGTGCGGCATTCTATTCACCTGATTCCAAGACATCTTCTGGCTTAGAAATGATGTAATACCTGACTGCGTGACTATCTGAGGAAGCCCCGCTGAGTAGCCGAAAGAATCTGGCAGCCAGGCTTCTCTCGCATGCATTCCAAAATTGTCCTGAAAGAATTTTTGACCGTAGACGAATTGTCTTACCATGGCTTCAGACCCTGGCATGTTTCCGTCACATTCAACCCACATTCCGCCGACCGGCTTCCACTGCCCGGTTGCAACTCTCTGCTTTATGCCGGCAAAGACGCTCGGATAGCTATCTTTGATCCATTTGTAGTGTTGGGCAGATGATGCAGAAAAAATAAAATCTTCATGCTGATCCATCAGACTCAACACATTGCTAAAGGTTCTTGCACACTTGCGAACCGTCTCGCGAATAGGCCACAACCACGCAGAGTCGATGTGGGCATGGCCAGTTGCGATTACTCGATGGCTTGAAGAATGTGCAGGTGATTTCAAAACTGCAGATAACTTCTCTCTAGCTACCGTCGCCGAACCCGAAATATCGCTGGGTTCAACACCATCTAGCATGTCTTCAATCGCTCTCGCAATTACATGCCTGCGGGTGCTGTCTTGAGGCAGACTTACCATCAGGCCCCGCAGCGTCCAAATGTCTTGAGCAAGTTCCCACACCTGAATGTCTCGTCGCGCGATGTGCAATTTCTTTAATTCATAGAGAGCTTTTTCCGGCGCGGTCTCCCAATCTCCAAAGGGTGTCGGCTGGAAGGTGTACTCGCCGGCAACGTCGGGGTTTGCCGCAACTTCAAGATAGAAATCAACCTCTCTCTTTGCGTATTGCCAAGGCAGCCAAGAATTCCTTGGTGCGATGGCCTTAATAGGTGTGCCAGATAAGTCGTATGCAAGGGCCTCTGCCTGAAATCCTGAACGAGAGGTGTTGTAACCGAAATCGATAACTATTTCGGCGGCCAATGATTCTTCTTGATCAGCCATCCAACTTTCTGGAAGTGTTCCGCACACCTTGAGCCAAATGGTCGACCACGCCCTGCCAAATCGCCACCCTAGATCAACACTTTCAAAGTGCTGAGCGGTGGCAAAATCAAAAGCAACCGGTTCGCGCGGCGCTTGCCATGCTGTGATTGAAAGGGGAATGTGGTCTCGGTAAATTGCCGGTGCAAGCTTATCTCTGACAAATCGGTCTAGTCTCTCTTCAATAGATTTTGTATCTTGGTGCATCAGAGCCTCGCTTTCTCTGGTCGAATTTCCACAATCCAAGAATTCTTGTTGCCAGCGATCTCAGAAAGCAACTCACCCGTTAACTCTTTACCCAGCACGGTCGATGAGTTGTGAGTCTCGAGATCAACGACAACATAGTGCTGATTGGCCTCCAGTTGAGTGGGTCTAAACTTTGCCGAATGAGCCGAGTTTTCTAACTTGAGTGACATCACAAGATGAACCTCATTGACGCTGTTGAGGTTTGAACTTAATTGCCAAGCGGAGTTTCTTTCGCCACGGTTTCCGCGGAAAGGAGAATCTGTAAGCGAAAGTAAGGTGGCAGTGGGCAGAATAGGGGCGAAGTGATCCTTGAAAATCTGAAGGTGATAGCTCAACCTTTCCCTAAGTCTTTCGGGCAACTTCGGCAGCGGATAGCTGACGCCAATTCGGTGAACCATGGCAGCACGCATCATCACATCGAATGTTTCAACATCTACATTCATCCAGTTCAATTGCGAAGGGCCGTAATCATTTCTCCACCAGGACCAAGGCCAGTGAAGAATTGCCAGCGGCGGCAGCATGTGGGTCGCACCCCAAAGAACTTGCAGGTGGTGTTCGGTGTAGTCGGGGTCGCTCATAAAGAAGCAATGCACGTGTTTTGCCAAACCTAGGTCGACTCTAAGACCGCCAGATGAGCAGGCCTCAATTAATAGATCCGGAAAGTCCAAACGAATCTGATCTAGAAGTTTGTATAGACCTTCGTAATGTCGAAGCAGGCCATCGCCAGCGCGGTGTCCGTGATCTGTGCGCGTGCAACCGAATCCAGGATCAATATTGAAATCCATCTTGAGCCAGCGTGCCTTCATTGCCGAGACCACATCTTTTACCGAATTGTATGAATGCGTCCACCCTGCAGGCGATCCCAAGCAGACATAACCAAGAAATCCAGGATCGGTTGGGTCAAGGGAAACGGTTCCAACTCCATACGAGGGGTCTGGCCTCAAGCCGCTGTCGTCGCGAGCCATAGCCTCCGGCATTGTTCGACGCAACTCTGACTTTGCTCCTACCGCTTCAAGTTCTATCCAGATTCCTGGCGACATACCCATCTCCAAGATGGACTCTCCAAGATTTGCCAGACCATCGGGAAATCTCGCAAGGTTGACACTCGACCAATCGCCGCGAAGGTCAGTCCACTGGGTATCTAATTTCGATTCACCAAACCAGCCAGCATCAACAACAATCGCGTCGATTGCCATGTTCTTTGCTATCTGCGCGTTCTCGATGATCACATCTGCATTTACTTCAACATCTTCGTAAGGCCACCAATGGTTCCATTCCACTGGTATCGAGTCAGTTGACTTTGTTCTTGGCAACCAATTTTCACGGATTGCTGATTGAAGATTTCTTTGGGCAACTTCTTTGCTCTCAGCAGCTGCAACAATGACACTAGGAGCGTGAACGGTCTCGTTTGGCTCCAAGGATAAATTCAAATTCCAGGTAGAAATTCCCGCTCTGACCGAGCCCCCGGCCAACACATCGACATGCCAGTTGCCACTCCACGCAGGAGAGACGATAACTGTGTATCCGTCGGATTCTCTTATGAAATAAATGATCGGGCTCTCTCCATGGGAAGACCTACCAGAACGAACCCCAAAGAAAGAGTGATGCTGAGTGGTTGCAGCTTTGGGCCGAAACTCATCGCCCCAGGCAGAGGCAAATGATTCGACCCTCCACACTCCCCCTTGTAATCCGAGAGCAGCGCTATCGAGCCTGGAGAGCGAAATCTGGCCTGATGAGATGTTGGTGGCCGATAACTTAAACTCCCATACCGGATAAGTTGAAAGTTGAACTGCACGCCAATCCAGTTTCACGCCTTGTGTTTCTGCAGTTGCAATTACTTCGGCTGGCGAGGAGCTAAGACGGAGCACACTTTTCACGTCAACGACTTGGCCAGCGATTGAGACCTCGAATGGAATGGCGGAGCTGACCGGATCTCTCTCCAGAAGAAGCTCAAGCAAGGGTGATGTCGCCGCTGATGGTTGGAGTCTAAACGTCATCGTGGAGACAACCTTTCATTCATAACATCATACATTAGGTCATATCACCATAGAAAACTATTGGTTACTCGACCGAACATTACCCTAATGGTATGATGAGAAGCATCACCATACGCTCCCTGACATTGAGGTTATGAAAATGCCAGATTCTCCAGTGCAAATTTTGCATACAGATGCGCCGAAGTTTCGAGTTGGGGTGGTCGGACTGGGTAATGCCGGAACCACCCACATGAAAGCCTTCTCGAAGCACCCGCAAACAATTCTCGCCGCTATCGCAGGAAAAGAGATAGATCGATTACCAATTCTTGCCCAAGAGTTTAACGTCGCCACAACCGCAAGTGATTGGGAGACCTTGGTTGAGGACCCAACTATCGACATCATTAGCATCGCAACGCCAAACTCACTTCACCACCCGATTGCCCTCGCCGCGCTCAATGCTGGCAAGCATGTCTTCTGCGAGAAGCCGCTTTCGATCACCGGCGATCAGGCCCAAGAAATGGTCTCAACGGCCAAGGCCAATAATCGCATTCTCGAAGTGGCATTCAATTACCGTCGTCGAGAAGATATCGGTATGGCTAAAGAATTAGTCTCGTCAGGAAAGCTAGGTCGCGTCTATCACTCCCGAGTCAGCTGGAAGAGAAGGGCTGGCATACCTGGATTGAAGTCGTGGTTCACTTCGGCAACTTTAGCTGGCGGCGGTGCGGCAATCGACCTAGGCCCCCACATCCTTGATTCTCTCTTGTACATGTTGGGCGAGCCACGAGTAGTTGCGGTAAGTGCAGTCATGCATGGCGAACTCGGAAGAGCGGGCTACGGTGGAATGGATAGTACGGTGCAGATGGCGGGTAGTAGCGGCCTATTTGAAGTAGAAGATCTATGCAGCGCACTATTGAGGTTAGACGATGGCTCATCAGTTGCCCTAGAAATAACTTGGGCTTCTCACGCCGTCGATGACGAAGACATTTCTTTTGAACTTTTGGGGGTCGATGCAGGCCTAAGAATTTTCATTCCAAGGTATGCCACAGAAGACACCCTCACTTTCTTTGGAGATGAAAACGGCGAACATTACCTTCGTCGACCAAAAATCACATCGACAGGCGAAGGCCACTTGGCTGTTATTAACGAATTCATTGACCGCGTAGTTTCAGGCGAGTTCGGTGCTCAATCTGGCGACTACGCACTCCACAGATCGAAGATCATGGATGCTCTTTATAGCTCAGCCAAGGCCGGAAGAGAGGTAACTCTCTAATGTCTTTGCGAGTAACAATTTGGAACGAAAATATTCACGAACAACAAAAAGATTCAGTCGCCGCAAAAATTTATCCAAATGGAATGCATGGTGCAATTCGAGATCTTCTGCAGAGCGAATTGGGAAGCGGTGTTGAAGTTTTAACTGCCACTCTCGAACAAGACGAACACGGGCTCACTAAGGAAGTGCTCGAAAGAACTGATGTTCTGATGTGGTGGGGTCACGAGGCTCATCCTCAGGTGAGCGACGAGGTAGTGCAACGAGTGTACGACTCTATTCTTGGCGGCATGGGGCTTATCGTTTTACACTCGTCACATTATTCGAAAATCTTTAGAAAACTCATGGGCACAAGCTGTTCTCTCAAGTGGCGTAGCTCAAAAGATAGAGAGTGTGTGTGGAGTGTCAATCCGACTCACCCCATAACCCAGGGTGTTGCTGACCCGATAGTCATTCCGCTGCAAGAAATGTATGGGGAGTACTTCGACATACCAACTCCGGATGAATTGATTTTCATTTCAAGTTTTTCGGGTGGCGAAGTCTTTAGATCGGGTGCCACATGGAGGCGCGGTCTCGGCAAAGTCTTCTATTTCTCACCAGGTGATCAGGACTTTCCGGTCTACCACCAGAAGGAAATCGGAAAAGTCTTAGCAAATGCGGCACTGTGGGCGAAGCCAACGGTTCGCTCAGAACCTATCGATGCAACTTTTCATCCTGATGGATGGTTTTAAGGGAGCTAGCGACCCAACCCGACCTGTAATCCGCGCATAATGTACTTCGAGGCAAAAGTAAGCATCAACAACGGCACCATCGCCGTTATGAAAAGTCCGGCTGAGGTGAGCGGCTGATCAGTGAGAAATCGCTTACCGATAGATGCCAGGGTCGGCGTCAATAACTTCATTTTTGAATCCTGGATGAGAATGAGCGAATAGATCAATTCATTCCACGTGCCAAGAAACTGCAACACTGCCAAGGTTGCGATTGCCGATGTCCCTAGTGGGCGCACTATCGACCAATAAGTTCTAAAGAAGCCAGCCCCGTCGACCCTTGCCGCCTCTAGAAGTTCATCGGGGATAGCACGAAACGAGAGCGTGCTGAAGAAAATCGCAAACGGTAGACCCGTTGCAACGTAAACCAGTATCAACCCCGAATAATCACCTACCATTCCTAGGCGCGCCAACACCAGGTAGATGGGGATAATCAATACAGGCCCAGGTATCAGCATTACGGATACAAAAGTTGTCGTGAAGAATTTAGCTCCAAAAACTGGAAGTTTCGCTAACGCATAACCGGCTAGCGTGGCAAAGACCAAAATCAAGGTAACAGCGGTCAAAGATACAAATAAGCTATTCATAAAAGCTCTTCCAACGCCGTATTCATTCCAGAGTTTCAGGTAGTTATCAAAGGTCCACTCCTTAGGAATACCGAAGGGGTCTCTCTTGTAATCAACATTGCTTCGAAGAGATGTGGCGACCACAAAGAAAAGTGGATAGATGATGGTCGCGGCCACCAAGCACATTCCAATGAATATTGGCCATCTGGCGCGGGGTGAGAGCCGAGAACTAATTGATGAATCTGACACGCTAGTCCTCCATCTGTAGCTTGAAGACCCGGCTTTGCCACAGGGTCAATAGCCCGATAAAGAAGTAGAGAACCACAGCTAGCGCAGCGCCAGAGCCGAGGTTGCTGCTAGAAAAGGCTCGCAAATAAACAAGGTAATCAATAGTTGTTGTCTCATACAAAGGGCCGCCTGCGGTGATTACAAAAATGAAACCGAAGAGAGAGGAGAAGGTATAGATAAAGTTAATAATGAAGACAAAGCCTAGAACTCTTCTAATATTTGGCAGAGTGATAGACCAAAGCCGGCGCCACCAGCCGGCTCCGTCGATTGCAGCCGCTTCGAAAACCGCCGGATTAATTGATGTAAGCCCGGCAAGAAGTAATAGCGACTGATATCCAAAGCCGGACCAGACCAGGGCAAGAATTATTATGAAAATGCTGTAGTTCGAGTTAATGAAAAACTGCTTGGGCTCGTTGCCAAAGAGCCCTAGAAATTGGTTGACAGAACCGTAATAGCCAAAAGCATTCTTAAAAATTAAACCAATGACGACCACTGACAAAACACTTGGAAGAAAGAAAATTACTCGAAAGAACTTCCAGCCCTTGAACTGCTCAAATAATAGAACTGCCGAAACTAATGCGGCAAAGATCACCAGCGGTACCGAAATTACAAACTTGAAGTTGTTTAAGAAAACTTCATGAACAATCGGATCGGCAAATAGCTCGAGGTAGTTTTTGAACCAGAGCCACTCGAAAGTGAGCCCGTTGGTCTTTGTGAGTGAAATGAAGAGAACGAAGATAATCGGAAAGGCCATAAAACCCGCAACAATGATGAAGCTTGGAAGTACCGCCAACGTACCGATCAACTTTGATTGCCGCATCATCGACTTTCTTATAAATAGTGAGTCTGAAGGCTGGGAGAACTTTCTCTCCCAGCCTTCAGACTGTGATCACTAACCTTCTATTTCGCTATTTCTTGTTCATAGGAGGCTTTCAACTGCGCCACCGCATCTGCGGGTTTGATAGCGCCGCTGAATACTCCAGAATTGACCCGGTAGAACAGGTCAATTGTGGCCTGAGGCATAACACTGTCAAAGGCGAAAGTTACGCCGTCGGTTGATTGTGCCAGCTGCTCGAATTGCTCCTTGAGTCGAGGGTTCTTGATCATCGACGAGTCTCCGTCTTTGTGGTTGGAACCCTGAGTTTGGTAGATCTCAACGAAGCGATCCTGGTGCTCAGGTCGAGCGATGAACTTCAAGAACTCGGCAGCGAGCGCTTTGTTCTTGCTTGCCTTTGTAATTGATAGTGCAATTTCAGGACCACCAGAGCCAATCTTTGAATACTTGGCTCCTGAAAGAGTTGGGATGAAGAATGACGATACTGGTCCATCTGCACCGAACGCATCTGTCATTCCATTGTTTTCCCAACTACCGACAAGGTAGTAACCGGCTTTGCCAGCCACGAAACCTTGACCACCGGCAGGTGCTTGGGCGGCATCAGGGTTGTTTACAGTACTTGCACCCCAATCGGCATAGGCTTGATAAGCCTTAACCATCGCAGGGTCGTCAACGGAAACTTTTCCACTGTACATGTCGGTGAATGCCGTCTGACCAAGCTCGCCGCCGACCATGTTAGAGATAAACCACGCGCCAGGGTAGCCTTCCAAGTTTCCGGTATAGAAACCATTCTTGTCAGTCTTGTCCGTGACTTGCTTTGCGTTAGCCATCAACGCTTCCCAAGTGGCGGGCTTCACAGAAGGATCAATGCCTGCTTCCTTGAGGACATCTGCATTCTGGAAAACCACAAAAAGGTTTCCAGCGCCGTAGGTCATACCAAGAAGTCTGCCGGTTGAGTTAAATCCCTCGCGATTGACATACTGCCCAGCCATCGCATCAAGAGTTTCAGCAGGAATTAGAGGTCCCAAATCTTCGAAGAACTCTGCAAATGAAGTGGTTGGACCACCTGCGTATTGAACGCGAATGTCAGGACCAGTTCCTGCGATCGCAGCCGCTTGGAATTGGGCAGCGTTAGCGGAGATATCTCCACCTTGTTGAACTAATGTAACGCTCACACCAGGGTTTGCTTCCTCGAATTCCAAAACCATTTGGTTAAGGAATGCTTTGTCTGCGTATGGATCATCCGATACGTCTTTTCCTAGAATTCCAGTGTCCCAAATTAACAACTCGCCCGAAACGGCTTCGTCTGAAGAGGAACATCCGACCAAGCTCGTGGTCAGCGCTATCGCCGCCACGATCCCAGTCCATTTATTAGCTTTCATTTAACTTCCTTTCGTGTAGGTGGTAGAGGCATGCGTTTCGATTCTTTACTTCGCACGCCAAATTCAAAGGATGAGAACTTCGCTGATAGAGCTTCCATTCATGCAACCCCCATGCTCACGTGAGGAAGGCAATCAATCCCAAAAATGCCCACCGCACTTTTCACTTCCTTAGTTACACTACATTACATCGTATGAAAAGCCTAGATTCGTCTCCCGAAATAGAACAAAAGTCAGTTAAGTGCAACGATTTGAATTGAAGGTATGACGAAATGGTGTATTCTCCAGATCTTGTGAGAGGAGGCCTAGGGTGAGAGTCAATTCAGTAGATTTTTTCTATGCATCCATGCCTGAGGTGACTCTTGAGGCAGATGGAAGCCAGGATGCCCTTCTGGTCAGAGTCACCGGTGACGACGGCAGTTGTGGCTGGGGCGAGTGTGAGGCTTCCCCGCTCACCTCCATCGCAGCCTTCATGACACCGCGATCACACGGGGTCTGCCAGCCAATTTCTGCAAGCGTCATTGGTCAGCAGGTCAAGGATCCGGCAGATATCTTGGCCCTGAGTCGGCTCGTGGCCAGAAATAGTATGGATCTTCTTCAAGCAGCTCACACGTGGTCAGGGATAGAAATAGCTCTCTGGGATTTACTCGGCAGAAAGCTGGAAGAGCCGATCTGGAAACTTCTCGGTTCTAAAAAGAGTTTTGCAAAAGTGCCCTACGCATCGATGTTGATGGGAGATACACCCCAATCTACCTTCGAGCGTGCTCGCGATGCGAGAGCGAAAGGTTTTAGAGCGGTCAAGTTTGGCTGGGGGAATTATGGCACTGCCGATGTGAAGGACGACGCTGACCACGTTGCTGCAGCTCGCGAAGGACTTGGACGAGATGCTGAGTTGCTCATTGACGCAGGGCAAATATGGGGAGATAACGTGGCTCTTGCAATTGAGAGAATTCCAGCTCTTCAGAGAGCAGGTGCAACGTGGCTCGAAGAGCCGTTCTTTGCCCATGCCTTCAAAGCATATTCAGAGTTGGCAAAAGTTTCAGGTGATGTTGGGCTCGCTGGTGGCGAAGGAGCGCACACCGAACACATGGCGATGAACCTCATCGACTTTGGTTCGGTTAAGTTTATTCAAGTTGATGCCGCACGTATTGGAGGCATTGGACCTTCACAAGTGGTGGCCGAACATGCGGTGCGTAACGATGTGACCTTTGTAAATCACACATTCACTTCTCATTTAGCGCTCTCTGCATCCATGCAAGCCTTCGTAGGTCTTGAGAATCACAAAATTTGCGAGTATCCGGTTGAACCAAAGTCTGTCGCGTGGGATCTATCGGTTGAGCACATCGCAATTAACTCCGATGGAGAAATCTTTGCACCTGACTCACCAGGATTGGGAATTCAGGTAGACGAGGAAGCGCTTCGCCCTTACCTGAGGCACGTTGAAATAACAATCGATGGACAACTTGCCTATGAAAGCACAGCTCCTGATGCACCGACTAAGATAAGAGTCGAGCATTCAAAAGTCTGAGGTGGAGATGGAAAGTACCTTTAATTCACTAAGTGGTTCTCGCTCTTCCATCAGTGGCCTTCAAAAAATAGTTATAGAAGGTATTGGAAAAACAATTGTCGGAGGCGGAATTTTGCCGGGCGAATTTTTGCCAACTGAACCCGAGCTTGGCGCAACCTACAATGTCAGCCGTACCTCTGTACGAGAAGCTATGCGAGTGCTTTCGGCTAAAGGTTTGGTCGAGATTCGACAGAAAGTAGGAACCAGAGTTCAAAGCGTTGAACACTGGAATATTTTTGATTCAGATATCCTCAGGTGGCATCACGAAGAGGGCCGTGGAGATGCGGTCATGCTCGATCTGATCGAGCTTCGTCAGATTCTCGAACCAGCCGCAGCCAAACTTGCCGCTAGTCGAGCAAATATGGATCAGCACCGGAGTTTGAAATCTGCGATTCAAGCAATGCAGAACCAACTCGATAACTATGAAGGATTTGCCAGGGCAGATGTTGAGTTTCACTTAGCTGTTTACGAAGCAAGCCAAAACTCATTCTTGCATCAGTTTGGCACCGTAGTTGCTGATTTTCTTCAACGAGTATTTCTCATTCAGCAGGAAGTCGTTCGTGGCCGAGAGGCTCTAGAGATTGATGTGCAGTTACATAACGAGGTGTATGAAGCAATTAATCGAGGAGATGGTGAGTTGGCGGCCGACAAGATGTTGACAGTTGTTCTAGAGGGAAAGAATTCGTTGATTGAAGCCCTAAAGTTTGATGTGAATTCAAAGTACCCCAACCGTCGAGGTGAGTGATGGCAACTTCGGTGACTCTACTTGTTGGCGATTCACAGTTAGAGATAATTCCGCAAGAGGGTGCCGTGCTTGCAAAATTTCAAAGTCACGGAGAGCAGTTTTTAGCAGAGACGCCCTGGGCAGAGGCTGTCGTGACCTCAGCAACACCTGCTCCCGATGAGCCACGTTGGGTAGAGAATTGGCGCGGCGGCTGGCAGCTGTGTGCTCCAAATACAGGTTTGCCCGGTGAGAGAGATCAAGGTTCTGCATTTCACGGCGCTGCCTCGCAAGCACACTGGAGAGTCTCAGGGAAAACTGCAAACAGTGTGAGTCTGACTTGGATTGATGACCGCGGTGAAATTGAGTTAGCACGGCGATGGAGTATTGGAGAAACCGGCGTAGTCAGCACAACAACCTCTGCAACAAACCATTCAGGTGATCAAAGAGTCTTGGGTCTTGCGGAGCATTTAATTTTGGGTTCAGACTTTCTGCAACCGGTGAAGCAAGGATCGGTTGTGAGCCTAAACTTTTGCCCAACTGCGACAATCATCGAACTCGACATCTCTGGCGCACCAACAGAAGTGGGAGACAAGCGCTCAGCATCAACCACCGATTTCACTCGACTATCAGTGGAACAACCCGCCAAGGTTTTTGCTCTGGCAGATCCAGAGAAAAAAACTATTTCCATTGAAGTTGGGGAGTGGGTGGCTAGGGTCGAATGGGAGGGCTTAGACCACGCACTCATTTGGCAAGAGTTTGGAACATCCACAGAATCACCATGGAACAGCCAGGTCTTCGCCCTTGGTATTGAGCCAACCAACGTTGCACATGGGCTCGGCGCCAATGATTTAGATGGCCCTTTCTTATCTGCAGGCCAAACAATTACGTGGAAGACTTCATTGCAGTTAGTTAGAAAGGTGGATGATTCTTTTGAAGAGAGAACTTAGAACACTTGTCACCGGTGTTGCCAGCGGCATTGGGCGCAGCGTAGCTAGCTCGCTGCGCGATCGTGGTGACATAGTTTTTGGAGTGGATTATCAAAGTGGCGAGGGATGGCTCAAGGCAGACTTATCCATAGCTGCTGAACGCGAAAGAGTTATGCAAACGGCGCTCCAAGAGCTCGGCGCTATCGACGTGCTGGTTAATGTAGCGGGCATCTTCCGACCAACACCTTTCGGCGAATCAACTCTCAAAGATTGGCAGTCGGTGTGGGAAGTGAATCTAGAAGCCCCCATCGACCTCATGTCACAGGCCTTTAGCTCCATGAAAGCCCAGAATTTTGGGCGAGTTGTAAACATCACCAGCGTTCACGCTAAGTTGTCGCGACAAGACGCACTTGCCTACGATGTCGGCAAAGCCGGGCTTGAGGCTGCGACGCGATCTTTCGCCCTTGCCGGTGCCGAGTTTGGAATTCTTGCTAATTCTCTAGCGCCAGGTTTTGTTCGAACCCAGATGAGCCTCAACGAAAGCGGAATCGATGAGGCCGACACTGAGGAGTTTCGTCTGCAATACATCGAATCGGGAAGGCTTCCACTGAGGAGAGCATCACAGCCGGAAGAGATTGCCGAGGCCGTTTTATTTCTCAGCGGTCGCTCGAACACCTACATCACGGGTCAGACCATCACCATTGACGGTGGCCTTACGGCAACTTTTTAACTATGTCTCACCTCCACACTCTTCAAACACTCGATGGGTTGGGATTTGCTGAGTCTCTTCGATGGCGAGGCAATGAACTGTGGTTCAGCGACATGTTCAGAGGCGCTGTAATTGCTTGGAATCCCGATGCAACTTCGACTGTGAAACTCTCGCAATCTGATGGGGGGCCAGAGATGCCAGGTGGCTTGGGCTGGACCCCAGATGGTGATTTGTTGGTTGTCGATTGTTTGAAAAGATTGGTACTCAAGCTTGATCACAAAAAAACACTCTCTACCTATGCCGATCTTTCAACTCTTACCGATTACCCGCTCAACGATATGCATGTTGATGCCTATGGAACTGCATGGGTCGGAGGATACGGCTTTGATCCCGAAACTGAAACCGCTGTTGCATCAGCTATTTATCAAATCTCGCCAACAGGCAACATAAGTTCTTCATCTGCACACTTTGTATTTCCAAACGGCTGCGAGAGGTATGGAGATTTAATTGCAATTGCAGAAACATTTTCAGACCAAATCAGTTTTATTAATGACGAAAATCAAGTTGTGAAGACTTTTAAATGTTCCTCGGGCTCTGGCCCCGACGGCTTATCTTTTGATGCACAGGGAAGGCTCTACGTGGCGATGGCCTTTAAGGGTCAGATTGAACGGTTTACTCTTTCAGGAGATTCGCAATTGCTCTACAAGTTAGAACCTGAAGTGGACTATCCGGGTGGGCCAAAAGGAATTTTTGATTGCGCGGTGCGCACGGAGAATTCAACGATCGCGTTTAGCAGCGCATGTCTAGATGAAGAGTATGCAAAGATCAACAACACTGGGTCGATTACCATCGCTACTCTTCACTAGTTGCAGAATCTACCGAGGAGTCTTCCTCAAAGGATTTTCTCTTGCTTGAACCAGTTGAATGCAGCGATCGTCCACCCCTGAAGCAGTTGTGGCGGCTGGCAGATTCGATTTGAAGTTGTTAACTGCGCATCCCGCACATCAATAACGAAGCGGCTAATCCCAAGTTTTTCGCTTTCATCTGAGCGGAAGAATTCGGGGTAAGCACCTACCTTCTCGATCGCTCGAATTGTCTTGGTTGCTACTGCATTCGCTTCGGCACTAGCGCCGCGCCTGAGAAGACCCCTGACAATCAATGCTGCATCCATGGGCCAACTACTTCCGGTGTGATATCCACCGGGGCGATATCTCGGATTTGATTTGCCGAGTGTTCTGATGCCGTTTGGACCAAGAATTTCTGTATCTGTGACAGAGTCGACAAGCTCTTTCACCAAATTTGCACTCTCGAAATCAGCGAGGATCTCAGAATCGAGCAAACGCCACTGGTTGCTAGCAATTGCGTCTAGCAACACCTCTTTTCCGTCAATCACAGCAAGGCCCATCGCGAATCTATCTCCGAGCCACCACGAATTTAGAAGTCTTTGCTTGAGTGTCTCTGCCGAAAAAACTAACTCAGTGGGTGTGATGCGCCAGTGGTGAGTTGAGAGCTTTGCCAATCTAGCTGCTGCAAGAAGAGCGTCAAAGGTTTGGCTAATTGTTTCTACCGAAACCGTTGCTGAACCAGTTGCCACCTTGCCGCTAATCGTGAGATACGAATCGCCCGAATCTTTCCATACCTGATTTAAAATTCCTTGCGGGTTTGCGCGATTGCTTCGAATATATCCAGAACCAGAGTCCAACCTGTTCAAAATCCAAGCAGATGCCAGCTCGGCGCGGTGAGCAAGAGATTGCCCATCAATTTGACGATCCAGAATTGAAGGATTGTTTTGCGCAACTTCATCCAGTGCCGTGATCCAGAGCAGTGTTGCATCGATAGAGCCGTAGTACGGAAAGTGCCATGCGCTCTCTGCTGCAATTTTTGCACCCTGAGCGTCACCGCTATCTCTCACCTCGTGAGGAATTCGACCAGGTTCCTCTTCACTTTTCCATGCAAATTCTCTGCCCTGAAATGCCGCAAGGGCGCAAATGGTATTGACCTGAAGCGCTGCGTTTTGCTCCTTCAAGAGTGAAGAAATGATGAGCGAATCGCGGCCGAAGAGGCATCGAAATAGCCCTTGCTCTGCAACATTTTCGTGGTGCTCGAAAGTACCTGACGCGAAAGGAACCACCCAGCCGCCCACCTCGCCGCTTGAGAGAGCCAGTGCGGTCTCAATGTTGGGCCTCACGTTGGGGTCGAAAATGCGGTCATCCAACTTTAAAATCTCTGTTGCCGAAATTATTTCGTCACCGGCAAGTAGATCGGCCCTAGGAATCATGCACTTACCGCCTCACCGTGTCTATCTTTCGATTCAATATACTTCATAAGGTATTACTAATGAAAGCATTGGGGTCGATGGCGATGCAAAGAGTGCAGTTCGGGCAGTTTCAAGTGGCACACCTAGAAGGTGCCGAGTTGGGCGTGATCGCCCAATCATTTAGCGATGTGGGTTGGGCTAGCTGCACAGTAAGGCTGCTCAGAAGTTTTAGTTGGGATGCCAAAGAGCGAGCATTTGAAGTTCTAGATATAGAACTCACTCACGGGTCTCCGCTGATTGCCGTATGTGGCCCATACGCAACCGCAGATGCCGCCGCCTGGAATCAGAATTCAGAAATGGATGTGGGATTTCCTGAGAGAGAAGATTACGACGGGGTTCTCTATCTCGTTCAGGGTGAACCTGCTACAGCGAAAGATCGCTATCAAGATGCTGCAGGCTGGATTGTGTTGGCGGGTATAGGCCAAGATGGCAAAGAGAGATTTGTTGCGTTGGCTTTAGAGAAGAGCAACACGCAACTTGTGTATATGTGTCTTGAAGATGGAAGCCTGAATGTTTCACTAATTTTGCCGAAACAGATTTATCCGATCTCGGCGTGCAGTGAATTGATTGATTTACCACAAATGCAAATAACGTGCGACATTGGAAATATTGAGTTCGCACATCTCAAACTTCGGGAAATGATACTTCAAGCAATTCCACTTCGGGCCAGAGATTATTCAGCACCGCTCATTGTTGATACGTGGGGCTTCGGAACAAATGTAAATCAGGATCTGGTCTCGAAGGTGGGTGATACTGCTAAAGAACTCGAGCTTGAAATCTTAACCATTGATAAGGGATGGGAAAAGATTGTTGGCGAATGGCAACCTGGCCCTCATTTTCAGGATGGCATGCTGGGTCTCTCAGAAATCACTTCTCGAAGCGGCACCAGATTGGGGCTGTGGGCTTC
>CAXNHI010000004.1:0-21110 GCA_964202195.1 Candidatus Planktophila sp.
GTTGAAGGTTCTTCACAAATCTTTCTTGGTGCAATTGTTGCCTATCAAGATCATGTTAAAACTGATGTGCTCGGTATAGATGCGACAGTAATTGCAGCACACACTGTTTACAGCCAAGAGGTTGCAGTTGCAATGGCGCAAGCGGTGCGCGAAAAATTCGGTGCTACATGGGCAATTGCAACGACAGGTGTTGCAGGGCCAGGACCATCTGATGGCGTCCCATCTGGCACGGTCTGGGTTGCCATCGACGGTCCGGTTAGCCAGAGTCTGGAGCTTTCCCTGGCAGGTGGGCGTGAAAGCGTGCGAAACGCCACAGTTGCCACTGCAATCGGCACATTTACGCGTATCCTTAGAGAACGAACGCGCCAAGCGATTACAGATTAGGAGGGGCGGCGATGGTTTTACTACGTGAAGCAGTCGGCAGTTCACTCCGTGCTGCCCGAACTGAGCAATCTCGAACACTTCGTGATGTTGCGCGCCAAGCACGCGTCTCTCTGGGTTATCTCTCAGAAGTAGAACGTGGCCAGAAAGAAGCATCATCTGAATTGCTTAACGCAATTTGTGATGCACTCGGTCTTCAACTCTCAGTTCTATTGAGTGATGTCACTGTTCAGATCGCATCTGGCGAGATTGCAAAGCTCTCCGTTGTCGACGCAGCCTAAATACGCCACTCAAGGCGCATCTCATCGCCGTACCGAAAACGCGATACTTCAAGCGACTAAGGTATTAATCTCCCAATCTGGACTCACAAAAATTTCAATGATCGATATCTCATCGGCATCTGAGGTAGCTCGTGCAACTTTATACAATCATTTTCGTGATAAGCACTCGGTTGTCGAGGCTCTTTTAGCATCTGAAGTTGCACGCATTATCGAGTTATCTAAGCTGGCTGGAACTCCGGCCGATGCACTTGAATCACTCTCCATTGCAATTTCTTCCGATGCAGCGCTAGCCAGTCTTCGCGAGCATGATCCGGCACTTATTGCACAACTGCTCATTCACAGTGAACACCCTCTCTATTTGGAACTTGCACGTGCAGTTTATGCACTCACTCAATCTCAGAGCGCAACTGGCCTTGCCATGCGCTGGTTGTTGGGGCAGGTGGTTCAACCCGTTACTCCGGAGCAATCTCGCGAACAGGCAGCGTTGCTCGTTGAGAGCACTCTCTTCTAATTTATGCACCTGCAAAGAGATTGCATCTCATGAGAATTTCAGATTTACGAAATCGTATAGAGCTCTCTTTTGGCTCAGAATGGGCTCCGTCGTTCTGCAAAGACATCGCAATTTCGGAATTAGGAAGTAAAACTGTCGATGAAGCCCTAGCCTCTGGCGCTGAAGCTGCAGATATATGGCGTGCGGTGTGCAATTCACACCCAACAGAAACATTTGCTCACAAGTACTAAGTGCAAATAGTTTGCAGATATTCTTGATCTATCTCACTCGAAATGCTGTAACTGGAAATTGATTTTTCTATTCTTCGCATCTACAGTACGCATCATGTTTACAAAGAGACGCGTGATTGATTACTGCCGCGTTAATACCTCTATTTGCTCTTAATTCGCCTGCTTCGCCTTCTTTACCCGTTTTTCCCAAACCACCCAACTAAAAAATAAAGAGGATTACTATGTTTATTTCAAAGAATAAAATCGTTGCACTAGCAGCCTCGGTAGCTGTTCTTGCTATCACCGCCACATCATTTACACCAGCTCAGGCTGCGCCAAAAAATCTAGCGCGTGCTGTCGTGCAGCCAGATTGGCTTGAGAAAAATTTGGATGACCCTAAAGTTGTTGTGATCGAAGTAAGTACTGAGCCAGGAATCTACGAGCGCGGTCACATCAGAAACTCAGTCAAAATTACTTGGCATACTGATCTAGTTGACACCGTCAATCGCGATGTTGTCTCTGCTGCGAATTTCCAAAAGTTTGCACAAGCCGCTGGAATTAGCCAGGACACAACGGTTGTTCTCTATGGAGATAAGAACAATTGGTTCGCCGCATGGGGAGCGTGGATCTTCAATCTCTACGGCGCAAAGGATGTTCGCATCCTTGATGGTGGCCGAGTCAAGTGGGAGAAGGATGGACGTGCCCTCACAACAGCTGTTACCACCAAGGCTAAAGGTAACTTCACAAGCACTCGTTTAGATAAGACTATGCGTGCAACCTTGCTGCAAGACATCATTCAGGTAGCAAAGAAGCGTGTAAAGGTTGATCTCATCGACATTCGTTCTGCAGATGAATACAGCGGGAAGATCTTTGCTCCAGCTGGATTCCAGGAATTGGCTGTACGTGCAGGACATATTCCAGGTGCGATCAACATCCCTTGGGGCTTAAATGTAAATGCCGACGGAACCTTTAAGACAGTTGCCGAACTCAAGAAAGTCTACGCAGATAAGGGTGTCGAGGGAAAGCAACCGATCATTACCTATTGCCGTATTGGTGAGCGTTCTTCATTGACATGGTTTGTTCTCAGCGAAATTCTCGGATATGACGTGAAGAATTACGATGGATCGTGGACTGAATATGGAAATACAGTCGGAGTACCAATTTCGAATCCTTCAGGCACGATCTGGGGTAATTCATAATTTCTACAGACTCTCAACTCAGCAGGGGTTCCAGTACATCTGGGACTCCTGTTGAGTCGTTCTCTTGGGGTAGAGGCGATACTTACCGGACTACCGCTGCAGCTTTAATCGTTGCAGCATTGCTTGGTCTTGCCTACGTTCTCTCTGGGCGCGAAGGTACGGGAGCGCAAGCCTCATTTTCACTTCTGATCGGTACGGCCCTTGGAATTATCTTCGAGCGAGCTCGATTCTGCTTCTTCTGTATTTTTCGTGATGCCATTGAAGATCGCAATACAACACCAATCCTTTCGGTACTGAGTGCAATCGCAGTCGGTAGTGTCGGATACGCAATTCTCTTTGGCCAATTTTTGCCTGATACATCTACTGAGTATTTCCCACCAAATGCGCATATCGGTCCCGTAAGTTGGGTGCTAGTTGTCGCTGGATTAGTTTTTGGTGTGGGAATGACTCTCTCTGGTGCATGTATCAGTGGTCATCTCTATCGCATTGGCCAGGGATCATTACGTGCATTTCCTGCGCTCCTAGGTTCTCTCATTGGATTTGGTTTGGGATTTGCCACCTGGAATGAGCTCTATCTTTCAACGCTGATATCGGCACCTAAAACTTGGCTGCCTCACACATTTGGTTATGCAGGCTCTCTCTTTATTACCTTGGCCGTCTTGCTTGCACTGGCTCTCATAGCACGACGCTGGCGCGCTACCTCTGAGCCTATTTCTAGCGAGCCATCAACGAACTTCTACTCTGCCTTGATTATTAAGCGCTGGCCACCACTTTTATCTGGTGCTCTCGTGGGAGTAATCGCCACAGTCGCTTACTTGCGCATTGAACCTCTGGGTGTCACGCGACAATTAAGTACAACGGCTCGAACAGTATTAAGTGATCGGGGTTATCTTCCTGAGACACTCGAAGGTTTAGATGTCATGAAGGGATGTATAGCTGTCATCAGCTCAACTGTGACCAATAACGGATGGCTCATTATCGGAATCGTCTTTGCATCCCTTGCTACAGCACTAGCCGGAAATAGATTCTCATGGCAGAACATCACAGTGAAGAATGGCCTCACCGCACTTATTGGTGGAGTGCTTCTGGGCTGGTCTTCTATGATTGCACTCGGTTGTACCGTGGGAGTATTGCTTTCAGGAACGCAAGCCTTTGCGTTATCGGGCTGGGTCTTCTTCGCCACAGTATTTATTGGAACAGTGGTTAGCATTAAACTTAAGCTTCATAAGATTTAAATAGCGATTACTTCCAGTACCCATGTATCGCCATCACGTGGTGGTGTCAGTGCGCAGGGATACTTCTCTGAAATGATCGCATAGATATCTTCAGGTGTTTTTGGAATTGAACGACTAACAAGAAGCGCCCTAGTAACTTCTCCTCGTGTCTTTTTCGACATATGGGTAATTACCTTGCGTTCGCCATCGACGACAGTGGATGCGCGAATTGCCACTGTGACATCGGCGGGTGCGCTCCAGACGGCTTGATAAGTCGATGATCTGCAATCAATAATGAGATCGTGCTTGTATCCAGCTAACTTTTTCTCAACGATGGGACGCATTGCTGCTGAATTAATCTTCTCTTTATAAAATTCGATGCGGTCACTGGGGGAGAGCGCCCCATATTTGGCCGAGATGATCACCACCGACTTTTCACATCGCGCCTTTGCACTCGGTGAGAGCGATTGATAATCCAGAGCCTTGTAGAGAACCCCGCTATAGACCGCCATGGCCGGTTGTGGCCCGTGAGGGGTCGCATTCTTAGCTTCAGAGGGGGGAAGCAGGATCAACATGGGGCCATTCTGGGTGCTACAAGGGGTTACAAGGCGGTTACAAGGGGCAAAAGAGCGACACGCCGCCTGTGATGTCAGTGGGGGGTGCTAGTTTTCGAACAGGTGTTCGGATACCCTTACACCTGTTCAACCAGAGCGGTTCCATCTTCCGCCCACAGCTCTTCCCCAGATGCTGTGGTCCGTCGGTGGGTCTCCGTACCTTCTGGACCGTTACCAACGTATGGCGTAGGCCAGACGTTCAACCTAAGGAGTGAAAGTGGCAGCAAAAGAAGCAAAGCCAGATGCACCATCCGATCGCGCAACATCTGATCGTCAGAAAGCCCTCGATACCGCCCTCGCCCAGATCGAACGTCAATTTGGTAAAGGTTCGGTTATCAAGATGTCTGATAAGCAGGCACAAGTTATTGAAGTAATCCCAACAGGATCGGTCGCACTCGATATCGCGCTTGGTATCGGTGGACTTCCTCGTGGTCGAATCGTAGAGATCTACGGACCAGAATCTTCAGGTAAGACAACGCTCACGCTCCATGCAATTGCAAGTGCACAGAAGCTTGGCGGAATCTGCGCATTTATCGATGCAGAGCATGCCTTTGATGCAGAGTATGCACGCAAGCTCGGAGTAGATATTGATGCGCTCCTTGTCTCACAGCCAGATACAGGTGAGCAAGCACTTGAGATCATGGATATGTTAGTTCGCTCCGGAGCCCTCGATCTCGTAGTCGTTGACTCTGTCGCAGCTCTCGTTCCACGTGCTGAAATTGAAGGCGAGATGGGTGATTCTCATATGGGTCTTCAGGCTCGTCTGATGTCACAAGCGCTTCGTAAAATGACTGGTGCACTTCACCAATCAAAGACCACCGCAATCTTTATCAACCAGCTACGCGACAAGATCGGTGTCTTCTTCGGTTCACCTGAGACAACAACCGGCGGTAAGGCACTTAAGTTCTACGCATCAGTTCGCCTTGATATCCGTCGTATTGAAACTCTTAAAGATGGAACAGAGTCTGTTGGTAACCGCACACGTGTGAAGGTTGTTAAGAACAAGATGGCTCCACCATTTAAGCAAGCTGAATTCGACATCATCTACGGTGTTGGAATTTCACGTGAAGGCTCTCTCATCGATATGGGTGTAGACCTTGGTATCGTGAAGAAGGCAGGAGCTTGGTATACATATGAGAGCGATCAACTCGGTCAGGGTAAGGAGAATGCACGCGCATTCTTGGTCGATAACCCAGATCTAGCTAACGATATCGAATCTCGTATTCGCGCTTCATTTGTCCCTGTAGAAGTCGATGCAGAGCTCATTGCTGAGATTGACGAAGCAGCAGCAGAGGTTGAGTTCTAATTTCACTCCACTATGCAAAGGTTCCGCGAGGATCTTCTTCAGGTGGTCAGGAGCTTGACCCTTACGAAGTAGCTCACACAATTGCTCTCAACGCACTTGTGACCCGAGCGAAAAGTAAGGGCGAGCTCCTAACCCACTTGAAAACACGAGGCGTCGAAGATGACGTTGCTGCTGCGGTGATCTTTAGACTCACTGAAGCCGGACTTATCAATGATGCAGATTTTGCAATTGCATGGGCGACATCCCGACATGGCCATAAGAAGATCTCGAAGCGAATTATTGCAAGCGAACTTCGCCAGAAGGGTGTTACTCAAGAGCAGATCGATGAGGCTCTCGATCAGATAGATGATGAATCTGAATATCGAACAGCTTTTGATCTTGGCTTTAAGAAGTACAACACGATGTCACGTCTTGAGCCAGATGTGCAGATCCGCAGAATCCAATCTCTACTTCAACGCAAAGGTTTCAACTTTTCAATAATCGGTCGCGTGCTACGAGAGCTTGATCTTCTCGATCGTTAAGATTTGGCTAAGTGCTCGCTCAAACGAGTAGCTGTTGCAACAACTGAGGCGGCATGTAAACGCCCCGGTTGGCGGCCAAGTCTTTCGATAGGGCCACTAATTGAGACTGCTGCGATGACTTTTCCATTGGGTCCGCGCACAGGTGCAGATACTGAAGCGACGCCTGCTTCACGTTCTCCGACAGATTGTGCCCAACCGCGACGACGATCTGCAGCAAGGTGGGCGGCGGTAAAGCGTGCATTCTTCAAACCGCGATGAAGCTTCTCGGAATCTGCCCATGCTAAAAGTATTTGAGCAGCAGAGCCTGCAGTCATTGTCAGCGATGCTCCGACCGGAACTGAATCGCGAAGACCGGATAGGCGTTCAGCAACTGCGACGCAGATTCGAATATCTCCTTGACGGCGATAGAGCTGTGCGGATTCACCGGTGGCATCGCGGAGAGCGGCAAGTGCTGGACCAGCAGCGGCAAGTAAGCGATCTTCACCTGCAGCACCTGCAAGTTCGCCGGAGCGTGGGCCTAAAATAAATCGCCCGGTGAGATCACGAGTAACTAGACGGTGAAATTCGAGGGCAACAGCTAAACGGTGAGCGGTGGGGCGGGCGATACCTGTGGCTGCCACTAGCTCTGCAAGTGAGTGCGGGCCAGATTCCAAGGTGGCTAATATGCCCACGGCTTTATCTAAGACGCCAACTCCGCTATTCTTTCTATCCACTAGGTGATATTAGCATCCCATCTAGTGAGATGCAATAGTGAAGTGAAAAAAGGGGCAGCGATGGGAAAGACACTTGCAGAGAAGATCTGGGCAGAACATATTGTTCGCCAAGCTGATGGTGAGCCAGACCTTCTCTATATTGATCTCCACCTCATACACGAAGTAACTAGTCCACAAGCTTTTGATGGATTGCGTCAAACGAGCCGCTCTGTACGTCGCCCAGATTTAACAATTGCAACCGAAGATCACAATGTGCCGACGCTAGATATTCTAAAACCCATTGCAGATCCAGTTTCAAAACTTCAAGTAGATACCCTTCGTGCAAATTGTAAAGAGTTCGGTGTGCGCCTGCATTCACTTGGTGATCTTGATCAAGGCGTGGTCCACGTCGTTGGTCCACAGCTTGGAATTACCCAGCCAGGAATGACAATTGTTTGCGGAGATTCACACACATCGACACATGGTGCATTTGGAGCGATCGCATTCGGAATTGGTACATCTGAAGTGGAGCATGTTCTTGCAACTCAGACCCTTCCATCAACCCGCCCAAAGACAATGGCGATCAATGTTGAAGGAAGCCTGAAGCCAGGAGTTACATCAAAGGACATCATCCTCGCCATCATTGCAAAAATTGGCACAGGTGGGGGACAGGGTTACATTATTGAATATCGCGGTAGCACAATTCGCGCTCTCTCCATGGAGAGCCGCATGACAGTGTGCAATATGTCTATTGAAGCAGGCGCCCGCGCTGGTCTTATCGCACCTGATGAAATTACATTTGAATATATCAAGGGCAAGCCACACGCACCGCAAAATTGGGATGAGGCACTTGCTTACTGGAAGACGCTCTACACCGATAGTGATGCAAAATTTGACGTTGAAGTTGATCTCAGTGCAGATGATCTTGAGCCATTTGTCACGTGGGGCACCAATCCTGGACAAGGTTTGCCACTTAATGGCAGCGTTCCAAATCCGGCCGACTATGCAGATTCAGCAGAGCGCGCTTCAGCAGAGCGCGCACTTGAGTACATGGGGCTCACCGCTGGCACACCCCTCAAAGAGATAGCTATTGACACTGTTTTCTTGGGCTCATGCACCAATGGGCGCATCGAGGATCTTCGCAGCGCAGCAGAAGTTGTTAAGGGTAAGAAGATCGCCTCAACACTTCGCATGCTAGTTGTACCTGGATCTGCACGCGTTCGTCTACAGGCAGAGGCAGAAGGTTTAGATAAGGTCTTTATCGATGCTGGAGCAGAGTGGCGAAATGCCGGATGTTCCATGTGTCTTGGAATGAATCCAGATCAGCTAGCTGTTGGAGAGCGATCTGCATCAACCTCAAACCGTAACTTCGAAGGTCGCCAAGGAAAAGGTGGACGTACCCACTTGGTGAGCCCACTTGTTGCAGCAGCGACGGCGCTCCGCGGAAAACTCTCTTCACCTGCGGATTTGTAAGGAGCTATGACTATGGAGAAATTCATCAAGTACATAGGTACCGGAGTTCCGCTACGTCGCAGTAACGTTGATACCGATCAGATCATTCCAGCTGTCTACCTCAAGCGCGTTACTCGCAGCGGTTTTGAAGATGGTCTCTTTGCAGCCTGGCGCAACGATCCAGAGTTTGTACTCAACAAGGCAGAGTTCAAAGCAGGCACTGTCCTACTTGCCGGAGCAGATTTTGGAACAGGCTCTTCACGTGAGCACGCAGTGTGGGCCTTGCAGAATTACGGCTTCAAGGTAGTTATCTCATCTCGCTTTGCAGATATCTTCCGTGGCAATTCGCTCAAGGGTGGACTTCTGACCGTGATTCTGCCGCAAGCAGATGTTGAAGCCATGTGGGCAGCCGTTGAGGCAGATCCCACGACGGAAATCACTGTTGATTTGGAGAGCCGCACAGTTTCATATGGATCGATCTCTCATCCATTTGCAATCGATGACTACACGCGTTGGCGCCTGATGGAAGGTCTCGATGACATCGGATTAACCTTGAAACAGACTGATTCCATCGATGCATTTGAAGAAAAACGCGCATCACATAAGCCTGCAACGCTTCCAATTCGCTCGTAAGAGTTAAAAACAAGCGTGAAATATTGCTTTTCACGCTGAGGGTGAGTGTGATCTGTAAAACTCTCAACTGTAGAATGAGGGTTTTTTACGCGTAAAAAGTGCGATTTCTTTGAAATATTAAATTGCGACACGCCCACCTTAATGTAGGCATCACCCCTGTACCTAGTTTAAGTTTTACACAGGTTAAGCAAAAGCTTAATTTTAAGCGTAAAACTAAGGGGATTCTGATGAATAAGGCCCAATTCATTGCCGCGTTGGCCCCACACTTCAACGACAGCAAGAAGGATGCAGCTCACGCTGTAGATATCGTTTTTGACACAATTACACGCACAATGGCGCGTGGTGAAGATGTCATGATCAACGATTTCGGTAAGTTCAAGAAGGTTGATCGCAAGGCACGTATGGGTCGTAACCCATTCACCGGCGAGACAATCAAGATCAAGGCTTCAAAGAAGGCTCGTTTCTTGCCAGCTAAGGCTCTCAAGGAAATTGTTGCTGGCGATCGCAAGCTCGCTCCAGCTCCAAAGCCAGAACCAAAGCCAGTTGCTAAGCCTGTAGCAAAGAAGGCAGCTCCTAAGAAGGCTGCCAAGAAGAAGGTTGTGAAGAAGACAGCAAAGAAGGCTGCTCCTAAGAAGGCTGCGAAGAAGGTTGTTCGCAAGGCAGCACCTAAGAAGGCTGTTAAGAAGGTAGTTCGTAAGAAGTAGTAATTTTCTTCTTCAATAAGGCCCACGCTTTGCGCGTGGGCCTTATTTTTTACCTTAATTTCTCTCTGTAGCAGCCCACAAAGTGCGCAGCCAGACTTAGAATTACACCATGTCGAGATCAGGTGCTGGGAGTTCCAAGCCCCTCAAGATTCGCTTCAATCCTCCTGTCGGGTACCCACTCGGAGTCACTCCAACATTTCGATTCGGTGCTTCAATCCTGATTCCCATCATGAAGCTCGTCGCTCGTTATGACTATCGAGAAGGCGTGAAGATCCCAAAGAGTGGTCCGCTCATTGTCGTTTCAAACCACGTCTCTTATATGGATGCTTTTGCACTTGCTTTCTTTCTCTACTCACATGGGCGTACACCAAGGTTTCTTGGAAAATCCCAAGTTTTTAGAGTTCCGATTATTGGCAGGATTCTTTTGGCGGCAGAACAGATTCCGGTCGAGCGAGAAAGTAAAGAAGCGCGCGTTGCTCTGCAGTATGCACTTCGATTACTTGAGATGGGTCATCTTGTCGGTGTCTATCCTGAAGGAACGCTGACTCGAGATAAAGAGTGTTGGCCAATGATTGCAAAGACCGGGGCTGCACGTTTGGCAGTCATCGCTCAAGTGCCTGTGTATCCAGCTGCACAGTGGGGGACGCAACAAGTCATACCTCCGTACCGCAAGAAATTGAGAATTTTCCCTCGAGCCACGGTGCGCTATCGCGTAGGTGAGCCGGTTGATCTCTCGCGTTGGTATGGAAAAGAGGAGGATCCTGCCGCGATGGTTGAGGCTACGGCGGAAATCATGAGGGCGATTACCGCGCTCCTGGAGGAAATTCGCGGCCAGCAACGTCCTGCGGCTATCTTTGACCCTCATACATCCGATTTACCCCGCACGGGAAACTTTAGAAAAGGTGAGAAGAAGTAATGAGCAGAATTACTGTCTTCGGCGCAGGAGCATGGGGTTCAACCCTTGCCCAGGTGCTCTGTGATGCTGGCAATGAAGTTCTGCTCTGGGGTCGCAACGCCGAGACCATTGGTGAAATTAATGATCTGCATACAAACCAGCGCTACCTCGCAGGCCGAGTGCTTCCCACCGAACTTCGCGCGACAACAGATCTCGACGAAGCTTTTTCTTTCAGTCAGACCTATGTCCTTGCAATTCCTTCCACACAATTAAGAGTAACTCTTAACGAGTGGAAGCCCCGATTTTCAGCCGATTGCACCATTGTGAGCACGCTCAAAGGTATCGAAGTTTCAACGATGCTTCGAATGACTGAGATCATCGAACAGGTACTCGGAAAACATAAAATTGCGATCCTGACTGGACCGAATCTGGCTGATGAACTCATCTTGCGCCAACCAGCAGGAGCTGTCGCTGCATCAACATCTCAGGCAGTTGCCGATGACGTTCGTCAAATCTTTCGTACTCCGTATTACCGCGTGTACACATCAGTGGATTTACTTGGTTGCGAATTAGCAGGCGCCATTAAGAACGTGATTGCGCTAGCTGTAGGAATCTCAATTGGAATGGGTTACGGCGAAAATACGCAAGCGATGCTCATTACTCGTGGACTGAACGAAGTTGCACGGCTTTGTGCAGCACATGGATCAGATCCACTCAGTGCTGCCGGCCTTGCAGGAATGGGTGATCTCGTTGCTACATGTGGTTCGCCGCTTTCACGCAATCGAACCTTCGGTGAACTTCTTGGAAAGACCGGATCGATGGAGATGGCAGTTGCTCGGGGCGCTAAGACGGTAGAAGGCGTTGCATCATCTGGTGCGATCGTCGAAATCGCACACCGCGTAGGTGTTGAAGTTCCTGTCATTGAGGCAGTTGCCGATATCGTCAATGGTTCACTTACACCAGAACAGGCACTGGCTCGCTTGATGGAGATAACGACGCAAGCCGAAAACTTCATCCGATGACTATCCGCGTAGCAATTATCTGTGGCGGACGCAACAGTGAGCACGAAATTTCCTGCACATCAGCTGGGGGAGTGCTCAGCGCTATTGATCGCACACTCTATGACCCTGTAGTTATTGGCATTACTAAATCAGGTAGATGGGTGCTTATTCCCGAAGGTTTTAGGCTATCTATAAATAATGGAGTTCTTCCCATCGTTCCAGAAGATGGCAAGCCGGTATCGGTCTCACCAGAAGGTTTTTCTGTTGCAGGAAAGTCTCTAGGTATTGAAATTGTATTTCCAGTGCTGCACGGCCCATATGGAGAAGATGGAACTATTCAGGGACTTCTAGAGATCGCAGATATCCCATTTGTGGGTTCAGGGGTCTTGGCATCTGCTGTTGCGATGGATAAATCATTTGCTAAGCCGATCTTCGCAGCCCATGGAATCAAAGTGGCAGAAGGTATAGTCATCCGTGAATCTGATTGGAAATCTAATAAAGAGGCACTATCAGCAGATGTTGCAACACTTGGCTATCCCGTCTTTGTTAAACCCGCCCGTGGCGGCTCTAGTCGTGGAACTACAAAAGTAAAGTCTGCCGATCAATTGGCCGCTGCTGTTGAAGAGGCTCACCGCTTTGATCCCAAGGCGATGGTTGAAAATGCTGTGATCGGTCGTGAGATTGAGTGTGCTGTATTAGAAATTAGCGGTGAGCCAGAAGCTTCGATCGTGGGACAGATTGAGATCGATTCCAAATTTGAATTCTATGACTTTGAAGCAAAGTATCTCGATGGTGCAACGAGTATCACCTTGCCGGCACCTATTTCAGAAGCGATCGCTGCCCAGATACAGAGCAAGGCGATTGAAGCATTTGTCGCACTCGGATGCAGTGGCTTAGCTCGTGTTGATTTCTTCTTAACCCCACATGGTGAAGTAATAATCAACGAGCTCAATACGATGCCAGGCTTTACAGCAACGTCAGTCTTTCCCAAGATGTGGGCAGCCAGTGGCGTTGGTTATAAAGAAGTGATTACACACCTGCTCGTGAGCGCATTGACACGTAACAATGGTGTACTAGGAAATTAGTAAGAAATTAGTAAGTAGTTACTGGGCAAGTAAGAGTGCGAGTAATTCCTGGCACTGCTTGAACTTTAGAGAGAATTGAACGACCAAGATCTTCCATTGAGAGAGATTCGGCGCGCATAATCACATCGTAAGGTCCAGTAACTCCCTCTGCCAGCGTTACTCCAGGTATTGCGCCAACGGCTAAGGCAACAGATGATGCCTTTCCTACTTCGGTTTGAATCAAGATAAATACCTGAACAGACATCATGCTTTCCTTTCGCTGAAGTTAACGTTGCTATGACCAAAAGGTACCTCATCATCTAGGCTTAGCGCTATGGCATTTTCCGAGCAGGAGCTCCTTTCACTCATTGCCTCCATATTCCAGACGCAGCCTTCAGATGAGATCCTCATTGGAATTGGCGATGATGCAGCCGTTGTGCGTGGGAGTGCCCAGCAAGTAATCACAACCGATGTTGCGGTTGAGGATGTTCACTTTAATAAGCGCTGGTCAAACGCCTTTGATATTGGTCGCAAAGTTACCGCTGCAAATATTGCAGATATCCTGGCAATGGGCGCAAAGCCTGAATACCTTGTTGTGGCACTCTCTTTAGTAGGAGATGAAGGCCTCGAGCGCGTTCGCGAAATAGCCGAAGGAATTAAGCACGAGGCCGACAAGACTGGCACACACGTTGTTGGTGGAGATATTGCTCGAGCGAGTGCAATCTCTATCGCAATGACAGCGATCGGAAGCGTCGAACGTGCAATCACTCGCTCAGGAGCGCAGGTCGGAGATGGAATTTATATCTCATCCCTTACAGGTTGGTCAGCTGCAGGCCTACATATGCTTACACACGACATTGAAGCTGTGCATGCTGTCCATGCAATGGCGCTCAATGAATTCCGTACACCATCGCTGGATTATGGAATCGACTTCAGTCGAGCCAGTGCGCTCACAGATACCAGCGATGCCTTACTCATCTCGTGCCAATCTATTGCAGAGGCATCAGGTGTAAATCTTCATATTGACCCTGCACTCATTGAAGGCGCCTACGAATTCAAAGAGCTTTCTCTCCTTGCACAGTCACTAGGTGTTGATGTCTTTGAGTGGATTCTCGGCGGCGGCGAAGACCATGTGTTTATTGCTACCGGCATCGATCTTCCTGGAATCCTAATTGGAGATGTAAAGCAGGGAACAGGTGTAACTGGTCTTGAGACGAAAAAAGCGCCACAGATGTGGCGCCATTTTCAATAAAGTTTCAATTAGATGTATTAGCGGGTAACTTTTCCAGCCTTTAGACATGAAGTACAGACATTCTGACGCTTGGTTGCGCCGCCAACGAGTGTACGTACGCGCTGAATATTTGGATTCCAGCGACGACGTGTCTTTACCTGAGAGTGTGAAACATTGTTACCAAAGCTGGGCCCTTTGCCACAGATATCGCATGTTGATGCCACAGCAGTACTCCTTTTTAATCTTCAATCATGAATTCTTGATCATTTGACGAATGAGGCCATATGACCTCTTCGGCAGGGCAGAAGGGTATCAAGACAAGGGGTTAGTCGGCCAATCGCCATAAAAATGCGCTCACATGGGGCATGTACGCGAGAGAATAGCCAGGTGGCGACCCTGGATTCCAAACTCTCATCGGTCCTCGGTGATCGCACAGCAAAAGCGCTGGATACAACTTTCGGCTATCGCACCGTGGGGGACCTTCTTCATCATTATCCGCGCCGCTATTTAGTGCGAGGTGAACTCAGTGACATTGCAGCCCTTAATGAAGGCGATGAGGTAACAATTCTTGCCGAAGTATTTAGCGCTTCCACGCGACGTTTTGCCGCTCGCAAAGGCAACATGCTTGAAGTTGTTGTTACAGATGGAACATCCAAACTCTCGCTGACATTCTTCAATCAAGCGTGGCGTGAAAGAGAGCTCAAGGTTGGGCAGCAAGGCCTCTTTGCAGGCAAGGTCGGTGTATTTAATGGCAAGCGTCAGTTAGCCCATCCCGACTACGAACTCATTGCAGATGGAAACGATGTTGATGCAGCCGTTGAAGGTTTTGCAGGTAAGTACCTTCCGATGTATCCGGCATCTGCGAAATTGCCTTCATGGAAAATTTCACAATGCATAGAGCTCTGTATTGGTGGTTTAGATGAAGTGATCGACCCGATTCCGCAATCTATTCTCGACAAACATCAGTATCCCTCGCTGCAACAGGCACTTGTTCAAATACATCAGCCTGCTGATCTAGATACTGCTGAGCGCGCACGCGAGCGTCTGACCTTTGATGAGGCATTCATTCTGCAGCTTTTACTCGTAAGTCGAAAAGAGAAGATGAAGTCACTCGATGCAATTGCTCGAGTCAAGCGCGAAGGTGGAATTCTTACTACTTTTGATCAATCACTTCCCTTTGAACTTACAGCTGGACAAGTTGCTGTTGCCGCTGAGATAGAAAATGATTTAGCTCAATCCCACCCCATGCATCGTTTATTGCAAGGTGAAGTAGGTTCTGGAAAGACTGTAATTGCACTTCGTGCAATGCTGGCCGTAGTTGATAGCGGTGGGCAGGCTGCTTTGCTTGCGCCAACAGAAGTATTGGCAGCTCAGCATCTTCGTACTATTCAAAAATTGATGGGAGAACTCTCGCACGGAGGAATGATTGGCGCACCAGATATTGCAACGCGCGTAACGTTGATTACCGGATCCCAGAGTGCATCAGATCGTAAAGATGCTTTGGTCCTTGCTGCAAGTGGCGCAGCCGGCATAGTGATTGGTACCCACGCGCTTCTGAGTGCTTCCGTTGAGTTTAAAGATTTGGGGCTCATCGTCGTCGATGAGCAACATCGATTCGGTGTCGAACAGCGAGATGCACTTAAAGGAAAGGCAAAGATTCCTCCGCATCTTCTCGTAATGACCGCCACTCCAATTCCACGTACTGTGGCAATGACTGTCTTCGGTGATTTAGATATCTCAACTTTGCGAGAATTACCTTTGGGCAGAGCTCCAATAACAACTCATGTTGTCAATACTTTGGAAAAGCCGGCATACCTTGAAAGGGCGTGGGAGCGAATCTGTGAAGAAGTTTCGCAAGGGCATCAAGCCTACGTTGTTGCTTCGCGCATCAACGCCGATGTCACAGAGGATGCTGATATCGACTTCCTTCTAGGGACAACTTCACTTGAGCTAGCTAGTGTTGATGAGTTAGCGCCCAAACTTGCAACAGGTGCGCTCAAAGGAGTTCGAGTAGCTCCGCTCCACGGTCGCCTCTCCAGCGAGCTCAAAGAGGCAACTATGAACGCATTCGCAGCACACGAATTAGATGTTCTTATCTCGACTACCGTCATCGAAGTTGGTGTCGATGTGCCCAATGCAACGGTGATGGTCATCATGGATGCAGAACGCTTCGGTATATCGCAATTACATCAATTACGTGGACGCGTAGGACGTGGAACGTCACCTGGTCTCTGTATTTTGATTACAACGGCAATTGTAGAAACACCAGCTCGGATACGCCTTGAAGCAGTCGCTGGAAGTACAGATGGCTTTGAACTTGCGCGGATAGATCTAGAGCAACGCCGAGAGGGAGATGTTCTAGGAGCTGCCCAATCTGGCTCTCGCTCACATCTGCGTTTACTTCGGGTATTACGAGATGAAGATCTCATACTTAGCGCCCGCGCAGATGCGCAGGAAATATTGGCTGGAGATCCTAATCTATCCAGCCACGAGCAGTTAGCTAGAGAGTTCGCTAAAGTTGAAGATGATGAAGCTTCTGATTTCATAGATAAGGGTTAGGTTCATGAGAATTATCGCTGGCCTGGCTAAAGGCAGAAATATCCCTGCAGTGGCGCAATCGACTCGACCAACATCAGATCGTGCACGCGAAGCACTCTTCTCCTCACTTGCCTCAGAGTTTGGCGAGTTTGATGGGCTCAACGTTCTTGATCTCTATGCAGGCACTGGAGCAATAGGACTTGAAGCACTTTCACGGGGTAGCTCGACAGTGCACTGTGTAGAAAATAATGAAAAGGCATCTGAGTCGATCCTTTCAAACTATGAAGGAATAAAGAGTTCACAATTTCCAGGTAATTTTCATCTCTATTCGATGCCAGTAGATAGCTTTCTAGAAGGTCCCGCACCTCTGCAGTACCACTTCATCTATATAGATCCACCTTATGATTTTTCAGATGTTGAAGTCATTGAAAATCTCATCGCCCTCGTTGATGGAAAATTCATTCATCCCGACGGACTAATCGCGATAGAGCGAAATAGCAGAGTGCGAGAGTTGAGCTGGCCATATGGTCTTGAGCAACTGCGTGAAAGAAACTACGGTCAAGCAACGATTTTTTTCGGGGTTCCTACGCTTGAAATGGATCTCGGCTGATCTTCTTGCTAGCGTTTGCCTTATGAAACGCGCTGTCTGCCCTGGATCTTTCGATCCCGTGACCTTTGGCCATCTAGATATCATCGAACGGGCCAGTGCCCAATTTGATGAAGTAGTCATCGCTGTCTTAGTAAATCGCACCAAGTCGAGCATGTTCACAGTCCAGGAGCGTATGGAGATGATCGCAAAGACGACTGCACATCTACCAAATATTCGAGTCGACTCTTGGTCAGGGCTCCTTGTTGAATATTGCAAGAGCAAAGATATTCAAAGCATCGTTAAGGGACTTCGTGCTGTGACTGACTTCGACTACGAATTACAGATGGCCCAAGTTAATCTGCAAGCTTCCGGTGTTGAGACGATGTTTATGGCGACCGCACCTGCACATTCCTTCCTTTCATCTTCACTTGTTAAAGAACTTGCCCATTACGGGGGAGATGTTTCATCGATGGTTCCTAAGATCGTCAACGAGGCTCTCAAAGCTCGCGTAGCAGAAAGTGGTGATTAACCATGGATTCAATGGAAAAACTCAATGCAGCAATTACTCTCATTGAAGAAGCACGTGGAGTTCCACTATCTGCCTCTTGCGTAGTTCACCGTGGAGAAATTCTTGAAATCCTTGATGGCGCTCGCGTTGCTCTACCTACCGATCTTGATCAAGCGATCGAAATCATCTCTTCACGAGATCTTATAATTGAAGAAGCGCGTACAAGTGCAGAGCACTTAATTGGAACAGCCCGTGAGGATGTATCACGTATGGTTGAGCAGACTGCGATCGTTCAAGCAGCACGCGATGAAGCGCAACGCATTCTTGATGATGCCCGCTTACTTGCCGACGAAGAGCGTGCCGAGGTTGAAACTTATATTGATGGACGACTAGCCACACTTGAGGTCATTCTTAATAAGACAATGGAAGCTGTTGCACGAGGTCGTGAGCGCCTCGACGGTGCTGACGATAAGGATATTCTTTCGCAACTTTCAGAAGAAAAATAAGAGCCTTTGCCGTGGTCAAGCCTTCCCATATTTACCATCTCAATACACACGAGGTTCCTCGTCGTGCGGGTGAGATGAAGGAGTACCAACTCGATCTCATTGTGCCTGAGCCACTGGGTGTTCCACTGATATCCGTGCAGATCGGATCTATCGTTGAAGTTGATGCTCGTCTTGAGGCTGTCACCGAGGGAATTCTGCTCAGCGCTGAGATCTTTGCCGTTGCTACCGGTGAATGCATTCGCTGCTTAGACCCAGTTGAACTAGAAATCGATCGCAAAATTCAAGAGCTCTATCTCTACGAAGATGATGGTGGAAAGAACGCGAAGAAGAAGAGCCACTCCAAGAAGAGCCCGCCCGTTGAAGATGATCTCGATGAGGTTGAACTTCTCTATCTCGATGGCGTCATCATGGATTTGGAGCCACCGATCCGCGATGCGATCGTGCTCGATCTACCCGTGAATCCACTCTGTGACCCAGATTGCATGGGGCTCTGCCCGGATTGTGGCCAAAAGTGGGCCATGCTGCCGCAGGACCACACCCATGAGGTCATCGATGCTCGATGGGCCGGCCTCGACGGTCTGGATTTTAAGAATTCGGACTCTTAGGGGATACTTACCCCGTTAGATTAGCCCGATTCATTACTTAGCATTTCAACAGAAGGACGGTTTACCTCGTGCCAGTACCAAAGCGAAAGATGTCTCGTTCGAAGACACGTTCACGTCGAAGCATGTGGAAGACAACTGCCGCAGCACTTGCAAATTGCCCACAGTGCCAGCAGCCAAAGTTGCAGCACACAGCATGTCCAACATGCGGTACGTATAACCGCCGCCAAGTTATAGACATCTGATCGAAGGCTTGTTCTGTTCTCTGATCTCACCAAGGCTCTCGGTGTTGAGGTTGATCCACAACTCCTTGAGTTAGCTTTAACTCATCGTTCTTTTGCTTATGAAAATGATTCAACACTGACCAATGAGCGATTAGAGTTTTTGGGAGATTCAGTTCTTGGACTTGTCGTTACAGAAGAGCTCTACCTTCGCTATCCAGATTTAGATGAAAGTCGTCTCTCTCCACTGCGTTCTGGAATAGTAAATATGCGTGCGCTGGCAGACATTGCTCGCACCCTGGAACTCGGTAAATATATTCGCCTCGGAAAAGGTGAAGAGGTTACAAATGGTCGCGATAAGAACTCTTTATTGGGAGATGCTTTAGAGGCGCTCATTGGAGCGATCTATATCGATTCTGGTTTTGCAACTGCATCGGCTGTTATTCAAAGACTTATCAAGAGCACCCTCGAAGAAGCGATGGCAAAAGGTGCGGGCCTTGACGGAAAAACCGCCCTTCAAGAGCTCGTTGCATCCCTAGGAAAGGGAACACTCGAGTATCTGCTAGCTGAAAGCGGTCCTGACCACGACAAATCCTTTACCGCTACCGCAGTAGTTGGGGGAGTCGAAATTGCGCAAGGAGAAGGCAAAAGTAAGCGTGAAGCTGAGCAAGCCGCGGCCCGTAGTGCCTACGAAAAATTGAGCTCATAAACCGATAGGTTTGCCCACGTGTATTTGAAGAGCATCACCCTCAAGGGCTTTAAGTCCTTCGCCTCAACGACGACTCTTCGCCTTGAGCCAGGAATTACCTGTGTGGTTGGACCTAACGGCTCTGGAAAATCAAATGTGGCCGATGCGCTCACCTGGGTTATGGGTGAACAGGGTGCAAAATCTCTACGCGGTGGAAAGATGGAAGATGTAATTTTCGCTGGAACTTCAGGGCGTGCTCCACTTGGTCGTGCAGAGGTATCGCTGACCATCGATAACTCAGATGGCGCACTCCCCATCGAATATAGCGAAGTAACTATTTCACGCATACTTTTTCGTAACGGTCAGAGTGAATACCAAATAAATGGTGAAGCATCGCGTCTTCTTGATATCCAAGAACTCTTAAGTGATTCAGGTATTGGCCGCGAAATGCACGTCATCGTGGGTCAGGGCCAACTTGATGCAATCTTGATGGCAACACCTGAAGAGCGTCGAGGATTTATCGAAGAGGCAGCCGGAGTTCTCAAGCACCGTAAGCGTAAAGAGAAGGCGCTGCGCAAGCTCGACTCCATGCAGGCAAACCTTGCTCGTGTACAAGATCTCACCGTGGAACTTCGCCGCCAACTTCGCCCGTTAGGTAAGCAGGCAGAAGTGGCGAAGAAGGCTGCAACGATTCAAGCCGATCTTCGTGATGCCAAGCTGCGACTTTTAGCTGATGACTTTATTAATTTATCAAAAACGCTCGATGCTGAAGTTGCAGATGAAACCGCGCTACGCGCTCGCAGGTCTGAGGTTGAAGGAGAGCTGGAAACAACTCGCCGTCGTGAAGAATCACTCGATGCACAATCAGCGTTTGAGAGCCCACTACTCATTCAAGCTCAGGAAAATTTCTACTCACTTTCAGCCCTTCGCGAAAAATTCCGCGGTACTCAATCTCTTGCCCAAGAACGCTCACGCTTCTTAGCTGAAGAAGCGGAAGAGGCACGCAGCGCAGGACGAGATCCAGATGCTCTTGAACGAGAGGCAGTAACTCTGCGCGGTGAAGAAAGTGCACTACGTACAAGTGTTGAAGCTGCACGCGCGCACCTTGTTCAATCGACGCAAGAGTTAACCAATGCCGAAGCTGGACTCAAGGACGAAGAAGATAAAATTGCAGCAGCCCTTCGAGCGATTGCAGATCAGCGTGAAGGCACGGCTAGACAAGAGGGTCACATCAAATCTCTCGCTGCTCGCCTTGATGCAATTGCCGAAGAAATCTCACGTCTGACAAAGGCGCGCGATGAGGCTCAGGCACGAGTAGATAGCGCTTCGCGTGAGTACTCGACTCTTGAGATGGAGATTGCAGGGGCAGATGCCGGTGAGCAAGGGCTTGATTCACTCTTTCAGCAAGCTAAGCGTGAGTTAGATGCTGCAAAGAAGAAGCACTCAGATTTGATTGATCTCGAGCGCAGCACTGAACGTGAGAAGAATGCGACCGAAGCAAAGCTTGAGGCGATCCGAATTACCTCCAGCAATCGCGATGGTGGCGCTGC
>CAXNHI010000005.1:0-19210 GCA_964202195.1 Candidatus Planktophila sp.
TATCTAGAAGAGATTTCAATTCGCAATCTTGGAATCATTGATACGAGCTCCCTTGAACTCAGCAAAGGACTTAACGTTCTGACCGGAGAAACCGGCGCTGGAAAGACGATGATCCTTACTGCTCTTTCCTTATTACTGGGCGCGAAATCAGATAGTTCCCTGGTACGTCATGGTTCAGAACGACTTGTTACATCTGCAACATTTTCGATTCCACAATCCCTCATCGCACAGATTCATGATCTCGGGGGATTGGTAGAAGATGGATCTCTCATTCTTACCCGTTCAGTCTCAAGTGACGGAAAGAGCAAGGCGACGGCTTCTGGGGCAACCGTTAACGCCTCAACTTTGGGCGAGATTACTGAGCCCTTGATTGCAATTCATGGGCAGTCGGCAAATACTCAGATAGTAAAAAGTGTGAGACAACGCGAACTTCTAGATCTCTTTGCTGGAACCAATCTGCAGACAGTCCTAGCTGAATATCAAGAGATTTACAGTACTTATAACGAGATGAAGGCAAAGCTCAAGGCTTTAGTCACCAACGCATCTGCAAGAGATTCACAAATTGCAGACCTGGAATTACTGACAAAACAATGGAACACGCTTAAGCCCACTCGTAATGAGTTCGCTTCTGTCGATGATGAAATCAGAAAGTTGGCTAGCGTAGAAGATCTTCGCATAGCTGCCTCCGGTGCGAGTGAAGCAATCGGTGAGGAAGACGCTGGCGTACTTACTGTTTTGGGCCAGGCCCGTAAGTTTCTGGAAGCAGCAAAAGGGAAAGATCAGGCCCTCGATGAGATAGCAACGAACGTTGCCGAAAGCTTCTTCTTAATTGATGATGCACATGCAGCCTTGGTTTCATATCTTGCTTCACTCGAAGCCGACCCCTCCCGCTTAGATTTTCTCCACGAGAGGAAAGCAGCGCTCGGCGCCTTCGTAAAAAAGTGGGGCGGAGCTGGAAGCGTTGATGAAGAGATGGCAGAGATTGCAATTCGTGTAAAGAGTGCGAAAGAGATGATTGCCGATTTAAATGGCGGCCAGGATCGCATCGCTGAGTTGGAATCTGAAATTAAGACAGTGAAGGCAAAATTATTAGCGGGTGCCAAGAAAGTAAGTGCTACTCGTGTGATTGCTGCAGGAAAACTCAGTGATGGAGTATCTGCTGAGATTGCCGGCCTATCTATGCCACATACACGTTTTTACTCAGATGTGATTTCACCTGATTATGACGGAGCCCTAAAAGAAAGTGATTTCACAGTCACGGGGTGCGACGAAGTTCTCATGTCGATTCAAGCTCATAAAGATGGATCCAAAGTCGCACTTGGTAAAGGCGCATCGGGCGGTGAAATGTCTCGCATCATGTTGGCACTTGAAGTTGTTATCGCAGCATCTGCCCCAGTTGGAACGTATATTTTCGATGAGGTAGATGCAGGTGTAGGTGGAAAGGCAGCTATTGAGGTCGGTCGTCGCCTTCATGCACTCTCACAACATGCACAGGTGATTGTCGTTACGCATCTGCCACAGGTGGCTGCTTGGGCCGATCGCCATTTCGTTGTAGCAAAAGATAGTGATGGGCAGATTGTGCAATCAGGTGTGAGCCAATTAGATGACAAGGCTAGGGTCTCCGAGATAGCTCGCATGCTTGCAGGGTTGGACGAATCCGTGAGTGCTCAGGAACACGCAGCCGAACTTCTGGCCATGCGCGAAAGTGGTCTCAGAGCCTGATAGGTTTGACTCCCATGGGCCAAGCGCATGTGACGAAGCATATTTTTGTAACGGGGGGAGTCGCCTCAAGTTTAGGCAAAGGACTCACAGCATCTAGTCTCGGAAGACTCCTGGTATCACGCGGGATACGAGTGACAATGCAGAAGCTCGATCCCTATCTCAATGTTGATCCCGGAACGATGAACCCCTTTCAGCACGGCGAAGTCTTCGTCACCGATGATGGCGCAGAGACAGATTTAGATATCGGACACTACGAGCGTTTCCTTGATCGCAATCTTGAAGGTTCGGCGAATGTGACAACTGGTCAGGTCTATTCACGTGTTATCGCACGTGAACGTCGTGGAGAATATTTGGGTGAGACGGTTCAAGTCATTCCGCATATCACCAACGAAATCAAAGAACGCATTCTGGCGATGTCAGCTCCAGATATTGATGTGGTCATCACGGAAATTGGTGGAACAGTAGGCGATATTGAGTCGCAACCATTTTTAGAAGCTGCACGCCAGCTACGACAGGATGTCGGTCGCGATAATGTTTTTTATCTGCACATTTCGTTAGTTCCTTATATTGGACCTTCTGGTGAACTTAAGACAAAGCCAACTCAACATAGCGTGGTTGCTCTGCGCAGTATCGGTATCGCACCGGATGCAATAGTCCTCCGTTCAGATAGAACAATCCCAGATTCAATCAAGAAGAAGATTTCTCTTATGTGTGACGTAGATCTAGAGGCGGTTGTTGCTGCAGTGGATGCGCCAAGTATCTATGACATCCCGAAGGTTCTCTTTAGCGAAGGGTTAGATGCATACGTCGTGCGTCGCTTGAGTTTGGGTGGCCATGATGTTGTATGGGGCGAGTGGGATGATCTTCTTAAAAAGGTCCATCATCCAGAGCATCACGTCAAGGTTGCACTAGTCGGTAAATATATTGATCTTCCGGATGCGTATCTTTCGGTTTCAGAAGCACTACGCGCCGGAGGCTTTGCAAATAATGCAAAGATTGAATTGATCTGGGTTCCCAGCGATGAATGTGATACACCGCAAGGTGCAGCCAAATCATTAGCCGGGGTAAATGCAATCTGTGTTCCAGGTGGCTTTGGTGTGCGAGGTATTGAAGGAAAACTTGGAGCGCTCACCTATGCGCGCGAACATAAAATTCCTACACTCGGACTTTGTCTAGGTTTGCAATGCATGGTCATTGAAGCTGCTCGAAATCTAGCTGGAATTAAAGATGCAAACTCGGCTGAATTTGATCCTGATAAGGGAACGCATGTCATCGCCACTATGGCTGGACAAGAACGTATTGTCGCGGGACAGGCGGATATGGGCGGCACTATGCGACTTGGCCTCTACCGCGCAGAGTTCAGCAAGGGATCGATTGTGGCTGATGCGTATGGTTCTGCAACCATTGATGAGCGTCATCGCCATCGCTATGAAGTAAACAATGATTATCGAAGCAAGCTCGGCGATGCTGGGCTGGTATTTTCCGGAATTAATCGTGAACTTGATTTGGTTGAGTTTGTGGAATTGCCACGAGAGGTACATCCTTATTACGTGGGAACACAGGCACATCCAGAGTTGCGATCAAGACCAACACGTCCGCACCCACTCTTTGTTGGTCTTATTGCTGCAGCTATTAAAGCAAAGGATTAACTCATGCTTGTAGGTGTTCCTAAAGAGATTAAAGTTCATGAATCGCGAGTGGCCCTCACGCCAGAAGGTGCTGCAGAACTCGTTCGTGCAGGCCACACAGTCGTTATTGAAAAGGATGCAGGGTTAGGTTCAGCACTTACCGATGCTGATTACATTGCAGCCGGGGCAACTATTGAAGATGATGTCGAAAAGATTTGGGCATCGGCGCAGATGATTCTCAAGGTAAAAGAGCCGATTGAAGTTGAATACTCGAGGCTTCGTAAGGATCAAATTCTCTTTACCTACCTACACCTTGCTGCATCGAAAGTGTGTACTGATGCGCTTCTTGCTAGCAGAACAACAGCGATTGCTTATGAAACTGTTGAGCTCAATGGAACGCTTCCTTTATTAGCTCCGATGTCAGAAGTTGCTGGTCGCTTAGCTGCACAAGTGGGAGCTAGTGCGTTGCAGAGACCCAATGGTGGCCGAGGCGTCCTTATGGGCGGAGTTCCTGGAGTATCGCCTGCAAAAGTTCTAATTATTGGTGGGGGAGTAGCCGGTCTTAACGCAGCTGTCATTGCTATGGGAATGGGAGCAGATGTAACGATCGTTGACCGCTCGCTTCCTCGCCTTGCATATATCGACACTATTTATGGAGGGCGAATTAAGACGCTCGTATCATCTTTTCACGCCCTTGACCGCGAACTCAAGAGTGCAGATTTAGTCATTGGAGCTGTTCTTGTCCATGGCGCGAAGGCTCCGAAGCTGGTGAGCAACGCCCAAGTTGCGACGATGAAACCCGGATCAGTTCTGGTTGATATTGCTATTGATCAAGGTGGTTGCTTTGAAGATTCAAAACCCACCACTCACGCGCAACCAACCTTCCAGGTACATCAATCGATTTTTTATTGCGTAGCCAATATGCCTGGTGCGGTCCCTGTGACTTCTACATATGCTCTTACCAATGCGACTCTTCCCTACGCACTCGCACTTGCCAATCTTGGTTGGCAAGCAGCCACGGCGGCAGATAAGTCTCTAGCCGCTGGTCTCAATGTTCACGATGGAAAAGTGATGTATCCGGCCGTTGCACAAGCTCATGGTTACTAAACTCGATACCAACCTTGCACGTTCGTCATTTATCGATCACTTGCGTATTGAACGTGGGCTTTCTGAGAACTCATTAAGCTCTTACGGACGAGATCTCAGATACCTTATGGAGTTTTTACAGAATCAAAACTTGGAGATTTCAGATATAACTGCGGCAACGTTATCTGAGTTTGAGGTGTGGTTAAAAGATCGTTCGCTAGCGATAAGCAGTATCAATCGAACCAACTCAGCTGTTAAATCCTTTCTGATTTATTGCGCACGTGAATATGATCTCAATCTTCCAACGGGGGAGATCTCATCTCATAAAGTTGCCCGAAAATTGCCAAAGGCTCTCACAATTGACGAGATCGCATCGCTGATAGAGGGTGCAAAGTCTCTAAGTGAAGCCACATCCCTTCGTGATGTGGCGCTCCTAGAGTTGCTCTATTCCACAGGCGGTCGAGTCTCAGAGATTATTGGGATCAATATCAATGATCTAGCCAAGGTTGAGAGCGATAATGAGTTGATCCAAACAATCAAATTACGAGGTAAAGGCGCAAAGGAACGCATCGTGCCGATTGGAAGCTTTGCCCTGACAGCTTTAGATAATTATTTGGTTCGTGTAAGGCCGGCACTTGCGAGTAAAAGTGGAAAGAATGAGAGTGCTCTTTTTCTTAATTCGCGTGGTGGCAGGCTCTCGCGCCAGAGTGCGTGGAGTATCGTTCTGCAAGCAGCACACGCGTGTGGTTTAGAGGGGAAAGTGAGCCCACATGTATTTAGACATTCTTATGCAACACATTTACTCGATGGTGGTGCAGATATTCGCGTGGTGCAAGAACTCTTAGGGCACTCATCAGTCACAACAACGCAAATTTACACGCTAGTCACAATCGACAGGATTCAAGAGAGCTATAGAAGTGCGCACCCGCGGGCACGTTAGCGTTTAGATACCGCGAAGTCTGCGAGCAAGAATGCTCTGATCACCTTTTTGCTCAAGATCGGCAATGATGACAGCGATAGATTCGCGAACAATGCGACCACGATCAACGGCAAGTCCTAGATCTCCACGGAGTGAGAGGCGTGCTTGATCAAGATCAAAGAGTTCATCGGGGGATAGGTAGACAGTAATTTTCTCATCATGACGTTCGCGTCCAGATGGAGATTTATCAACACTTACAACTCGGCGTCGTGGAATAGAACGAACACCTTTCTTTGCTCTGGGAGCAGGTGCTGTTGCAGGTATTGCAGCGGGAGCAGAAGTATCGGGTGCCACCTCACGCACAGCGCTCAGTGATGGGCTATTTTGTTTAAAAAGTTCATCTGCTCCTGGCAAGCTCGCTCTACGTGTCATTGTGCGCCTCCTCGTGCAATTAATTCACGCGCAAGACGTCGATATGACGCTGCGCCTCCTGATGATGATGCATAACTGGTGATTGGTTCTCCGGCGACAGTGGTCTCTGAAAAACGGATTGTTTTTGCAATGATGGTGTCAAATACATCGTCGGGATATTTGTCTAAAATTGCTTTTAAAACTTCGCGATTATGGAGAGTCTTTCGGTCATACATGGTGGCAAGAATCCCGATGAGCTTGAGATCTGGATTGAGGAAGCTTCTTACCTTCTCAATATTTCCACTCAGTTCGATAAATCCGTGTAGGGCAAAGTATTCGCACTGCAATGGAACGATTACATCATTTGATGCAACGAGAGCGTTGACTGTGAGTTGACCCATTGTTGGCTGGCAGTCGATTAGAATGACATCGTAATCATCACGTAATGTCGCTAGAGCGCGCTTAAGAAATTGCTGACCACCAATCTCAGATGGAAGCTTAGATTCTGCGGCACCAAGGTCTCGGCTAGCTGGTAGGAAATCGAGGTTGGCAACGGAAGACTTCAACACGATCTGTTGGATATCAGCGGCAGGATCCATGAGCGCGTGATAGACGGTGTTCTCAAGTGGCAGGGTGTGAGCATTAACTCCAAGACCGAGTGAGAGACCACCTTGAGGATCGAAATCGACGAGAAGAACGCGACGACCGAGTTCGGCAAGAGCGGCACCGAGATTAATTGTTGTCGTAGTTTTTCCGACTCCACCCTTTTGATTGAAGATAGAGATCACGCGTGCATTGCCGTGTTCTGAGATCAAAGCAGGGGTGGGAAATGTCTTCACAGCTTTGCCGGTTAGGCTAGCTGTGGTGACGACATCCTCGTTCTTTGTCGATTTAGCGCTCAAGCGAGAAACCTCTTTCTATCGGCGGTGACTCTACGCGTGTGCAGCGTGTATCGGCAAGTAGTAGTTGAAAAAGAAGTAAGGTGCCCTCGTGGATATTTCGATAGAGACAGCTGAAAATATCGCTCCTGAGAGCGGTTTTAGCGTCCACCTCTCAAATTTTGATGGCCCCTTTGACCTTCTGCTCCAGCTAATTTCCCGCCACAAGCTCGACATCACCGAGGTCTCGCTTAGCCTTGTGACCGATGAATTTATCTCTTACATCCGTGGACTTGAGCTCTCGGGTGAGGGTTGGCAATTGGATCAAGCGACTGAGTTCCTCGTGGTGGCAGCGACCCTCCTTGACCTTAAGGCCGCCCGCTTGCTTCCAAGTGGCGAGGTTGAGGATGAGGAAGATCTAGCCCTCCTTGAAGCTCGCGACATTCTCTTCGCCCGACTCTTGCAGTACCGGGCATTTAAGGAGATCGCAGCCTCCTTCCAGACCATGATTGAGGCGGCCGATAAGGCCTTCCCTCGTGTGGTGGCCCTCGATGCCGCGTTATCTGCCCTTCTGCCAGAAGTTCTCATAGGTGTAGGACCAGAGCGCTTTGCCTCGATCGCAGAGCGTGTGCTGACCCCTAAATCTCTTCCTGTTGTGGGCATTGAGCACCTCTACACGGCCTTAGTGAGCGTCAGCGAGCAATCTAAGCTCGTCGTAGAGGCCCTGCGTCACTCCAAGACCATGAGTTTTCGCGGCCTCTGCCACGATGCCGACTCAACCATGGTGGTCGTCGCTCGATTCCTGGCCCTTCTTGATCTCTACCGCCAGGGTAATCTGAGATTTGACCAGGTAATCGCCCTGGGAGAGCTCCAGATCAGCTGGACGGGATCGGCCGATGGCGATGTTGAGATCACAGATGAATTTGATCTACCAGTGTTAGGGATAGACGAGACAGTAGAGGGTGAAAATGTCTAATGTAGAAGTTGATAGATCGATCGAAGCGATCCTTATGGTCGTCGATGAGCCCGTTACTGAACTCACTCTTGCCACCGTTCTTGAGGTGACAGTTGATGTGATTAAGGAGTCGCTGGAGCGCCTGCAGGGTAGCTACGACGATAGAGGATTTGCGCTCAAGGCGATCAATGGGGGATGGCGCTTCTATAGCCACCCAGACTGTGCGACCGCCGTCGAGAAGTTCGTCCTCGATGGGCAGCAGAATCGCCTCACCCAGGCTGCCCTTGAGACTCTCGCTGTTATTGCATATCGCCAGCCTGTCTCACGAGCCCGAGTTTCAGCCATTCGCGGGGTCAATGTCGAGGCTGTCATGAAGACCCTAGTCACACGAGGTCTTGTCGAGGAGTATGGGGTCGAAAATGAGACTGGGGCGATCTTGTATAAGACGACCAGCTACTTCCTAGAGCGTCTAGGGTTAAACTCGCTCGATGATCTCTCACCACTGGCTCCACACCTGCCTGATCTTGACGGGCTTGATGAGATTCTCGAGAGTTTGACAGAGTAACTAGCCTTTTTCCGCCGGACCCCTTTTGCCTAAAGGTGTGGTCCTGGCGTAAAGTACGCATAGACGCCCATGAGGGGCGCATCTTCACACCCTTAAGACTGTCGAGAATGGATAGCCTGAATATGAGTCTCTTACGCCTGAACAAAATTATTGCCGATGCCGGTGTCACCTCACGCAGGGGAGCCGATGAGCTCATCATGGATGGTCGAGTCTCGGTCGACGGACACATCATTAGAGAGCTTGGAGCCAAGTTTGACCCAGCTCTGGTTAGAGTAATGGTTGATAATGAGACAATTACTGTCTCAATGACTAAGTCTTATTTAGTACTTCATAAACCAAAGGGTGTTTTGTCCACCATGTTTGACCCCGAAGGCCGCCCTTCACTAGCCGACTTTATAGACCTCCGAAAGGAGCGTTTATTTCATGTGGGACGCCTCGATAAGGATTCTGAAGGTCTGATCCTGCTCACAAATGACGGGGATTTGACCTTCCGAGCGACCCACCCTTCATATGGCTTAGTTAAGAGCTACATCATCGAATTCGAAGGCGTTCTGGCCCCAGGGGTCGAGAAGATTCTTCTGAAGGGGATCGAGCTCGAAGATGGCATGGGACGGGTCCTCTCCTTCAAGCACCTCTCACCACAGTGGATCGAGGTCAGCATCCACGAGGGTAGATACCACATCATCCGCAGATTGATGGAGGCAGTTGATGTCCGGGTCATGCGGCTGATCCGCACCAACTTCGGTCCGATCAGCCTGGGTGATACACCGCCTGGGCGATGGCGAGACCTCAATGACGGTGAATTGTTTAATCTACGTAAAGCTTTAAATATAAAACCATAAAACTATTCTGAGACTATATATTAATATAACGATATATTGATACTTACGAGTGTCGAGATAAAAATATAAATATATCGATAATATGGCGGCAAATTATGCTTAAAACCGTTCTATTGAATCAATTTATCGATATTGACGCAGAGAGCCGTTCATAGGGGAGCTGGTTAGGGAGGATTTCTTTGCCTGTGAAAAGAGTGAAAAGGTTAAATAGATTTCTCGACATACGGTTATATAAAGAGCGACAAGTTTCACCCTTTTCGGTCTATCCTTTACCTATGTCACAGGTGAGAGCAATCAGAGGCGCAACCCAGCTTGAGGCCAATACTGCCGCTGCCATGGAAGCTGCCACGAAGGAGTTACTCCTTGAAATTTTGGCTCAGAATGAGCTCACGCCTGCAGATTTGATTTCAGTCTTCCTCACCGTTACCCCTGATCTTAATGCGGCTTTCCCTGCCGCTTATGCCAGAGAGGTTGGCTTCCAATCAGTGCCGCTTCTTTGTGCGGTAGAGATAGATGTTCCTGGAGCCCTCGCCCGCGTATTACGCGTGATGATTCACTGCAATACGGAGCGAAATTCGGACCAAATCTCTCATATTTACCTTCATGGGGCTAAGGCTCTGCGACGAGATATCGCTCAATAACGATGGCAACTTCCCTCTCCCATGTGCGGATCGTAGGTGCCGGCCTCATCGGAACCTCGATCGCTCTCGCCCTTCGCGCGACAGGCGTCACAGTCACTCTCTGCGATTCCGATAGTCGGGCACAAGCTCTCGCGCGAGATCTCATGGGTGGAGAAAATGGAGAGGGGTCAGGGGTCGAGGATCTCTGCATTATCGCAACGCCTCCGAATTTTATTGCAGAGGTCGTACACGGTGAGTTAAGTCGTAACCCCTTATTGAGAGTTATGGATATAAGCAGCATTAAGACTAAACCTCTACAGGACGTAATAAGTATTGGATTCGATCTCTCATTATTCGCCCCAACCCATCCGATGGCAGGCCGTGAAGTCAACGGTCCTCAGTCGGCTCGAGGGGATCTCTTTCAAGGGCGGCCTTGGATTCTCTGCCTTGATGGCGTGGATCCCGAGCTTTCGCAGATGGTCCGAGAAGTCGTTGGTCGCTGTGGAGCGATTGCCCTCGATCGAACCGTGAGCGAGCACGATCAAGGGGTGGCTCTAGTCAGCCACCTCCCTCAAATGGTCGCATCGTTGCTCGCGATTCAGCTTGTAGCCGGACAGGGGAGTGAGCTGGAGCTGGCAGGGGCTGGACTTCGCGATACCACCCGAATTGCAGACTCAGATTCAGCACTCTGGGCTCAAATCTTGGTGGGAAATAGCGCTGCGCTGCGTCCATTGCTGATAAGTCTACAAAACGATCTTTCTCACGCTATTGAGAACCTCGATGACCCAGCGGCGATGGCTCAATTAATCTCTAATGGTCAACGGGGGAGAGCGATGATTCCTGGCAAGCATGGTGGTCAAGCTCGTAACTACACCTACCTCGATATCGTCATTGACGATAAGCCAGGTCAGTTGGCGGCGATCATCGAAGCATGTGCTGCGGCGAAGGTGAATATTGAAGATTTGGCGATCGAACACACTCCAGGGCAAGAGACAGGCTTGATCACATTGGCCTTCTCTCCTGAAGATAGCGCAATCGTCTCTGCCCACCTCGAGAAAGAGGGATGGAAGGTTCATCCATCTCGGTAGAATAAGGCTGTAGATGTGCACGAGCGCATGATTTTCTCCGGCACGACCTTCAAGAAGTATTACTGAAAAGAGCTGCACAGATGATCGTCATTGCAATCGATGGTCCTAGTGGAGCCGGTAAATCGAGTACCTCTCGTGAAATCGCTCGCCGCGCTGGTTGGAATTATCTTGATACAGGTGCGCTTTATCGCGCCGTAACCTGGCTAGCGCTCTCGCTGGAAAGCCAAGAGGCTAAGGAAATTATTCAGGGATTAAAAACATCCCCGATTCGTTTTGTTGCAAACCCAGAAGACCCTAAAGTTTTTTGTGGAGATACAGACATTACAGAGGAGATTCGTACCTCACGTGTTACTGATGCAGTCAGTGCCATCAGCGCAAACCCAGCTATTCGTAAGGAACTGCTTGGTCTACAACATAAGATTATTGAAAAGGCAGATCGCGGAATTGTTGTAGAGGGTCGTGACATTGGAACAGTTGTCGCGCCAAAAGCACCAATAAAAATATTTCTCACCGCGGATCTAGAAGCACGTGCCACAAGACGCGATGCTGAACTAGCCGATCATTCACAGGGTGTTGACGCTGTCGGTCAATCCTTAAGCGATCGCGATCGCGTTGATTCCACACGCGCAGTTTCGCCGTTAACTGCAGCAGATGATGCCGTTGTTATTGATTCCACACTTCTTGATTTGGATGAGACTGTTGATCGCATTTGGGAGTTACTGAAGGAGAGAAAACTTCTTGGTCTACCTATCGTTGCGATATTAGGTCGCCCTAACGTAGGTAAATCAACCCTGATCAATAGATTCCTTGGAAGACGTGAGGCGATCGTCGAAGACACTCCAGGAGTGACGCGAGATCGCGTTCAATATGAGTGTGAATGGAATGGTCGCCGATTCATCATTATGGATACCGGGGGATGGGAATCTAAGCCCGATGGAATTTCTGTTCAAGTTTCAGCAGGTGCGGAGATTGCGATGCAAGAAGCTGACGTTCTTTGTTTTGTTGTTGATGCTCAAGTGGGTGCACTGGATGAAGATGATGTTCTTGTCCAAGAGCTTCGTAAAGCGAAAAAACCCACGATATTAGTTGCAAATAAGGTCGATGGAGATTCAGATGAATCAGATGCCCATGCGCTCTGGAATATCGGATTAGGTGAACCTCACTTTGTCTCCGCCCTTCATGGTCGTGGTAGTGGAGATCTGCTTGATCTTATTGTCAAAGAATTACCTGAAGTTGGTGGTGCGCAAGCGCAAGATGGTTATCGACGTATCGCTCTTATTGGCCGTCCCAATGTAGGCAAGTCAAGTTTACTTAACGCACTCGCTGGAGAATCTGTTTCGATTGTCGATGATGTTGCAGGTACAACTCGCGATCCCGTTGACTCGCTGATTGACTTTGGTGGATCGATCTGGCGCTTTGTCGATACCGCTGGACTAAAGAAACGCGCCAACCAGGCAAGTGGAACCGATTACTACGCAACTCTTCGCACGCAAGGAGCCCTTGAACGTTGCGAATGCGCAGTTGTTGTTCTTGATGCATCGCTACCAATCTCTGAACAAGATTTACGAGTAATCACTATGGTGGAAGAAGCTGGTAAGGCGCTAGTTCTCGTGATGAATAAGTGGGATTTAGTTGATGAAGATCGTAGAGACCAGTTGGATAAAGAGATTGATCGCCATCTTGATCAGGTCGAGTGGGCTCAGCGAGTAAACGTCGCAGCAAAAACTGGATGGCACCGTGATCGCTTAGCACCTGCTATTCGCACGGCCCTTGATTCATGGGAGCGACGAGTACCTACTGCAAAGCTGAACTCATTCTTAGGTGCACTCATTGGCGCGACACCTCCACCGGTTCGTGGTGGAAAGCAGCCAAAGATTTACTACGCAACACAGGCCGGAATTTCACCACCAAAATTCGTGGTGTTCTCAAGCGGATGGATCGAGCCGTCCTATCGGCGATTTATCGAAAGACGGTTACGCGAAGAGTTCGGTTTCCCAGGTACACCCGTGATGGTCGCAATTCGCGTCAAAGAGCGCGACAAGGAGAATGGCTAGAAGGTATGGCTTCATCGATTGCTACTTGGCCCAATGCCCTGACCGGCATTCGCGCGCTCGGTATTCCACTTTTTATCTATCTCGCCCTGGGGCCTGAATCTGATGGATGGGCAATCGCTGTTCTGGCAGTAGGTGGAGCTACAGATTACTTTGATGGCAAATTGGCTCGAGCGTTAGGCCAGGAGACAAAATTAGGGGAGATCCTCGATCCCACAATCGATCGCCTCTACATCCTTGCAACACTGATTGTTCTCTACATGCGTGAAGCGATTCCGCTCTGGCTAATTGCAACCCTCATTGCTCGCGATGCAGTGTTGGCTCTAGTCGCACTTGCTTTAGCTGCCAAGGGTAAAGCTCCACTCAAGGTCACCTTCATGGGTAAAGCGGCAACCTTCAATCTTCTCTACGCCTTTCCATTTCTACTCCTGGCTCTCAGTGGCTCCACGGCGGGGGAGATCGCATTCATTCTTGGCTGGGCTTTCGCGATCTGGGGAGTCGCCCTCTATGTGGCTACTGGAGTTTCATACTTCCTCACTGCACTGAAGACTATTAGAGTGTGACCGAAGATTTGAATCCATTGCACGTGTTTATCTACATACAAGGAGAAGTACATGTCACTCATTCCTGACGCGCTCAAATACACCAAGGAACATGAATGGGTGCAAGAGAGCTCTCCTACCGTTATCCGCATGGGTATTACCGATTATGCGCAAAGTGCACTCGGTGACATTGTTTATGTGCAATTGCCTAAGGTGGGCGAAGTAGTAGTGGCAGATAAAGTCTGCGGCGAAGTTGAATCTACGAAGAGCGTCTCTGAAATATTTTCACCGGTGAGCGGAACTGTGACCGCCATAAATGATTCACTCGAAGCCAATCCTGAAGTTCTCAATAGCGACCCTTACGGCGCTGGGTGGTTGGCTGAAATCGAAGTCTCGGCTACACCTGTTGGTTTACTCTCAGCTGACGGTTATCGTCAAATTACCGCGTAGATCTGCCCTCGCGCAGACTCTTTTTTCCGCTTGATTTATCCCTGAGAGAGTTCTAGTGTCAGCCTTCAGTTGATGTTGAGCTATCTCTACCAGGTAAGAAGGCGGGTGATTCATGGCATCTCAGAATGATCGTGAACTCACCACAACCCTTCGTCTCGGTTCACAGCCAGAAGTTTCCCCTACAGGGAGCCCGCTTCTTGAGAGCTATCTCTCTGCAGCTTCTGATGATGAGAAGGCAATCCTCGAAGAAATTATCAACGGCTCTCGCGATAAATCCATGTTGATCATCTTTAAGGGACCCGCAAGAGGTTCCAGATATCTCATTACTCGCGAAGGAGCCACGATTGGCCGCTCGCATGAGAGCGAGATCTTTCTTGACGATGTGACGGTCTCTAGATCGCATGCCGCGATTGCCTTTGACGAGCAACAGGTGAGCTTTGCACTCGCTGATCGATCTAGTCTGAACGGAACATATGTAAACGGTTCGGTAGTTGAAAAAGTAAATTTGAGTCATGGTGATCAGGTGCAGATTGGTAAATTCCATCTGCTCTTTATTACTGGTCAGAAAAAATTAACGAGGGAGAGACAGTGAGCGTTCCAGCACGTGCCTATTTAAGTATCGGTGAAGTCTTATCTAAACTTCGTGGTGACTTTCCAGATATCACCATCTCAAAAATTCGATTCCTTGAATCTGAAGGGCTGATTGAGCCACAGCGCACCCCTTCCGGTTATCGCAAATTTACTAGCGCAGACTTGGAACGCCTTCGCTATGTACTCCTTGCCCAACGCGATCACTATCTTCCGTTACGAGTAATCAAGGAGAATCTTGATGCAATGGATCGTGGCCTAGAGCCAGCTCCTCTTTCGGGTGGCAGCGCGAGTCCTCGTCCAGTTTTAGGTTTGGCAACAGTTGATGGCGAACTATCTCCATCAAACTTTGCTCCATCTGCAGATATGCGACTTTCACGAGATGAACTCGTCAAGGCTTCTGGCATTACAGATTCAGCTCTTACCGAACTCGAGAGCTTTGGTCTGATTGCAATTCGTGGTCGTCATTACGACGCCGATGCACTCTCAGTAGCCACAGCGGTAGCTTCGATGTCAGCCTTTGGAATCGAACCACGCCATCTGCGTTCATTTAAGTCAGCAGCAGATCGTGAGATCGGTCTGATCGAGCAGGTCATCACTCCTTTGAACCGCCAGAAGAACTCTGACTCCAAAGCGCGAGCCGAGGAAGTCTCCAAGGAGATTGCGGCGCTCTCAATTCGCCTGCATGCATCCCTTGTTCGCGCAGGTCTTAATCGTCCGCGATAGAGTCAAGGCATGAGCGAAGAGGTCACTCCATTTATCAGCATGGAGGTAGTGGGAGTTCGCATCGAGATGCCCTCGAATCAACCCATCGTGTTACTTAAAGAGATTGATGGCTCGCGTTTTCTCCCCATCTGGGTCGGCGCCGCCGAAGCCACAGCGATCGCCTTTGCCCAGCAGGGGATTAATCCGGACAGGCCGCTGACTCATGACCTGATGCGCGATCTTTTACAGACCCTTGATGCCACTTTGCTTGCAGTTCAGATCACTCACTTACGAGATGGCATCTTCTTTGCCACTTTGCAGTTGCGCACCCACGAAGATGCGGCCTTGGCAATCTCAGCTCGACCATCTGATGCGATCGCCTTAGCTCTACGCAGTCAGAGCAATATCGTCGCCTCACGTGAGTTGGTCGATCAGGTGGGGATCGAGATCCCAGAACGTCTTATCCAAGAGATGGGTGCAGACGGACAGCCGATCGAGGCACCGAGCGCCGACCTTGAGGCCTTCCGCGAATTTTTGGATCAGATCAACCCAGAGGACTTCGCGGGATAAGTCTCAACCTCTAGTTGAGGTTTGGTTCGTGTCGGTCATTGAATGCAGCCCAAGCGCTGCGTATATTTGCTCACCAGAGCACCTCTTCCCCAAGAGAAATGAGAAATTCGTGACCTCCCCAGTTACTCCAGCCACGCCAGAGATCGGTTACCGTGGAGCTACTGCATGTTCAGCTGCGGGAATTTCTTACCGTCAGCTCGATTATTGGGCACGCACTGGTCTTGTAGAACCTAGCGTTCGAAGTGCAACTGGATCTGGAACATCACGACTTTATGGTTTCCGAGACATTCTCGTTCTAAAAATTGTTAAGCGTTTACTTGATGCCGGAATTTCTCTACAAAATATTCGTACTGCAGTGACACATCTTCGTAGTAGGGGAGTGAACGATCTCGAGCGAATCACTTTGATGAGTGATGGTGCTTCAATTTATGAATGTGCAAGCCCAGATGAAATTGTGGACTTACTTGCCGGTGGCCAAGGTGTATTCGGAATTGCAGTAGGCAAGGTGTGGAGCGAAGTAGAAGGATCGTTGGCAAACCTTCAAGGCGAGGTTGATGGTTCACCTGCACGTGTCGAAGGTAACGATGAACTTTCTATGCGTCGCAAGGCTAAAGGCGCGTAAAGAAGCTTTCCGCTCTATATTTCTCCTCTGCGAAGTCAACAGGGGGTTTAGTGGCTATCGAGCGTAAGTTTGAGGATCGTCATATCGGTCCGGCACATCGCGATGAAGAGGCGATGCTAAAAGCCCTTGGCTACAAGGATTTAGATAGTTTTATTAGCGCGGTCGTTCCTGCAAATATCGCAATCAAAGGTGTTATCGAAGGATCAATAGCGGCTGGCGTAAGTGAAGTAGACGTGATTGCAGAACTCAAAGTGTTGGCGTCAAAGAACAAGGTACTTACTTCACTGATCGGTACCGGTTATTACGGAACGATCGTGCCGCCTGTAATCAAGCGCAATGTTTTCGAAAACCCTGCTTGGTATACCGCTTACACGCCATATCAACCAGAAATTTCACAAGGTCGTTTAGAAGCACTCTTTGCATTTCAAACAATGGTCTGTGAACTTACTGGGCTAGATATTTCAAATGCCTCAATGCTCGATGAGTCCACAGCAGCTGCTGAAGCGATGACTCTCGCACGGCGATCATCAAAAATGAGCGATGACGCTGTCTTTTTGATTGAAGAGCATGTTCATCCACAGACGAAGGCGGTTGTTATCACCCGAGCAAAGCCGCTAGGAATTACCGTCGTCGAGATCGATTCGGGCCATGTTGCTCGTAATGGTTATGATGGAGAGTTCTTCGGAGCGTTAGTCCAATACCCAGATACAACTGGTGAGATTGTCGATTACTCGAAATTTGCAACATATGCGCATGAACGTGGCGCGTTAGTTATTGCAGCAACAGATTTACTGGCGCTAACTCTGCTCACTGCTCCGGGGGAGTGGGGTGCCGATGTTGCGGTAGGAACAGCTCAGCGTTTCGGGGTGCCGATGGGGTTCGGTGGACCTCACGCAGGTTTCCTAGCAGTGCGATCTGGTTTAGAGCGTTCTATGCCGGGAAGACTTGTGGGACAAAGTATTGATTCCACTGGTGCTCCGGCCTTTCGTCTGGCGTTACAAACTCGTGAACAACATATTCGTCGAGATAAAGCGACATCAAATATTTGTACCGCGCAAGCTCTGCTTGCAAATATGAGCGCCTTCTATGCAATGTGGCATGGACCTGAAGGACTCAAGGGGATCGCCTCCCGAGTACACGCTTTCGCATCTCGCCTCCAGAGTGCAACTGGTTCAGCCAATGGAAATGTATTTGATACTGTGACCGTTCCAGTCAAGGATGCAGATTCAACTCATGCATCGGCTGTCAAAGCTGGTTTTAACTTTGCACAAGTGAGTAAGACTGAAGTCCGAATTTCATTTGATGAAGAGACGACAGAGAAAGATTTCGTCTCGATTTTGCAGATACTAGGTGTTAAAGACGCAAAATCTATTGATCTTCCTGCAGCGCTACTGCGAACTTCGACATTCCTGACACATCCGGTTTTTAATACCAATCACTCCGAAACTGCGATGATGAGATACTTACGAAACCTTGCAGATCGCGATCTCGCACTCGATCGCACAATGATTCCTCTGGGATCTTGCACAATGAAGCTCAACTCAGTTACTGAGATGGAGGCAGTGTCATGGCCAGAATTTTCGAAATTGCATCCGTTTGCACCAGCAAATCAGAGCGTTGGATCGCGCGAGCTCATCACGCAGCTATCCAAGTGGCTCGTCTCTATCACTGGTTATGACGCGGTCTCCCTACAACCAAATGCGGGAAGCCAAGGAGAGTTCGCAGGTCTTCTAGCTATTCGAAATTATCACGATTCTCGCGGTGATCAGAACCGCACAATCTGTCTCATCCCATCGAGTGCTCATGGCACCAATGCCGCCAGTGCTGTCATGGCTGGCATGAAAGTAGTCGTCATAGAATGTGATGAGAACGGCAATGTCAGTGTTGCCGATATTAAGGCAGAGATTGATGAACATCGCGTAAATCTGGCAGCGCTGATGATCACCTACCCAAGTACTCATGGAGTATTTGAAAGTGCAGTCAGTGATATCTGCGCACTGATCCATGAAGCTGGCGGCCAGGTCTATGTAGATGGCGCAAATCTCAATGCGCTCGTTGGTGTTGCCCAACCTGGAAAATTTGGCGCCGATGTTTCCCATCTTAATCTTCATAAAACATTTGCTATCCCGCATGGCGGTGGGGGACCGGGTGTAGGTCCAGTAATTGCTAGAGCCCATCTCGCGCCGTTCCTACCTAACCATCCGATGGATGCAGATGCAGGGCCTGCAACAGGGCCTGGTCCAGTTTCGGGAGCACCATATGGCTCTGCAAGTATCTTGCCGATTTCGTGGGCTTACATTCGTCTCTTGGGGGGAGAGGGTCTAACTCATTCAACACAGGTTGCCATCTTGTCAGCCAACTACATGGCTTTTCGACTTAAAGATGCGTATCCGATTCTCTACACCGGAGCAAATGATTTAGTGGCCCACGAATGCATTTTAGATATACGACCGCTGACGACCGCGTCCGGTGTTACCGGAGAAGATATAGCCAAGCGCTTGATGGACTTTGGTTTCCATGCGCCAACGATGTCCTTCCCAGTTGCTGGAACTCTGATGATCGAACCAACTGAATCTGAAGATATCAACGAGATTCATCGCTTCATTAATGCCATGATTGCAATTCGTGGCGAGATTCAAGAGATCATTGATGGAAAGGTTGCAATCGAGGGGAGCATCTTGCGATTGGCACCTCATACATCGCGAGCTGTCACTGCATCACAATGGGATCGCGCCTATGCCCGCGAAAGTGCTGGCTATCCAGCACCGCTAGATGGTCTTGTGGCTGGCGAACTCATCGGCGCACGAATGAAGTATTGGCCGCCCGTAGGTCGCATTGATGGCGCACATGGAGATAGAAATCTGATCTGTGCCTGCACGCCAGTCTCGGATTACGCCTAAATCAGGGCTGAATCCTCGCGGGGATGGGTTTCTCTCTCTTACTTTACATAATGTAACTTATCGGCGTT
>CAXNHI010000006.1:0-18511 GCA_964202195.1 Candidatus Planktophila sp.
TCTTGCTCCCTCACTTGGATTCGAACCAAGAACCTGCCGATTAACAGTCGGCTGCTCTGCCGTTGAGCTATGAGGGAATAGTGCAGAGCGCAGACTCTACCGCACCTATGCGGATGGGGAAAAATCGAAGGATTTAAAGCGAGCCTATAGCCAAATCGTGAAGTCCTCGTCGGGTGGCTTCTAGGGCCACAAGGGAGGCAAAGGCGACGTTGTACTCATCAGGATTTTCCACTGGGTTAAGGCGCTGCAGATTTGATTTCAGGTCTGCAATCGCGCGACTAATTCCGACTTCACGCAATCGCGCAACAATTGATTCGATGTATCGCGCCGAGACTTCACCATCAGATCGAATTGGCTCAACCGTTAGCTCGGTAAAAATAGTTTTCATTCGCTCATCTGAAATTTCATCAATTTGAATTGTTGATGATGCATGCGCATCAATCACGCGCTTCATCTCTACATAGGCAGGATGTGTGAAGGCAGCTTCTTCAATCTCTGACCATGTCGTCACCAAATCTGGCATTTGTAGGCGTGCTTTTAATACTTCGCGCTCGAGTAGTAGGCGTGGCTCTTTTGGATGTGGGCGCCATGATTGATCGACCTGATCACCATCTGAAGCTGCTACAGGTACAGATCGACGCGCACCTTGCGAAACAGCAGAAGTCACAATCTCAACTTCAATGCCAAGCCATCCAGCAAGCAGGCGTGAGTATTCAGGGCGTAGAGATTTGTCGCGAATCTGTGCAACAAGAGGCGCGGTTGCATTGAGCGCATTTACTCGACCTTCGGCGGTCGTTAAGTTATGCAGTTTAAGTTCGGTGCGGATCGCGAATTCAAAGAGTGGGACACGCTTTGCAATCAGATCGCGAAGTGCAAGATCTCCCTTGATTTGACGTAGTTCGCAAGGATCTAAGCCATCTGGTTCAACAGCAACGAAAGTCTGTGTGACAAATTTCTGATCTTCGCTGAATGCGCGCATGGCAGCTTTCTGGCCTGCTGCGTCACCGTCGAAAGTAAAGATCACTTCACCACGGAAAGCATCGTCATCCATAAGTAAGCGACGAATAATTCGAATGTGCTCCGCACCGAAAGCGGTGCCACACGTTGCAACCGCTGTGGTGATTCCAGCTAAATGTGCTGCCATCACATCTGTATAACCTTCAACAATGACTACCTGGCGCTTCTTTGCAATCTCTTTCTTGGCCATATCTAGCCCATAGAGAACCTGGCTCTTCTTATAAATTGGCGTCTCAGATGTGTTGAGATATTTAGGGCCTTGATCCTCTTCATCGCTAGCTAATTTGCGAGCACCAAAGCCCACAACATCACCTGAAATATCACGGATCGGCCAGGTTAAACGGTTTCTAAATTTATCGATCGGCCCGCGCTCACCCATCTTGGAAAGTCCAGCGAGTTCAAGTTCTTCAATGGTGTATCCGGCAGCTCGCAGATGTTTAGTAAGTACATCCCATGAATCTGGTGCATAGCCAACTCCAAACGTCTGACATGCGTTCTTATCAAATCCACGCTTAGTCAGTAGATCTCGACCGTGAGCAGCATCTGGCGACGTGTTGAGTTGTTCTTGAAAGAATGTCGCCGCGAGTAAATTTGCTGCAACTAAACGCGAGCGATTAACAGTTGGGCCAGAAGGTCCGCTGCCACTCTCTTCATATCGCAACGTGTATCCAATGCGATCTGCCAGACGTTCGATTGTTTCGGTGAAGGTGAGGTGATCAATTTTCATTAAGAAAGCAATGACATCTCCACCAGTCTGACAACCAAAACAGTGGAAGTAACCCTTGCTCGGAGTAACGTGAAATGAGGGAGACTTCTCATCATGGAAAGGGCAGAGACCTTTCTTCTGTCCGCCTCCAGCAGATTTCAGTTGTACGTATTCTCCTACGACATCATCGATAGGTGCGTGGTCGCGGATGTGTTGAACATCCTCATCCTTTATGCGACCGGCCATATCCCCACTCTATCTAATTACCACGCCATTTAACGGCGTAGGTGAGCGTGTAGGGCATATGCCCCAGGATCTGTCAGGCAAGAGATTTGATCAATCACAACGCGCATCCGTGTAATTTCATTATCGGCCAGAGCCCAATCATCGAGAAATATTGGATCAAGGGCAGCTGGCGCTTTAGCAAAGAGCATCTCAACAAGTTCTGCAATCAGCTTTTGTTGTCCGATGTAGCGCTCTTGTGATGCATCGGCGCTGATGAGGTAGTGGCCAGCAATAGCTTTGAGGAAATCTACTTCAACCCGTTGTTCGCGTGGAATCTCTAAATTTGCTTGATATCTCATCAGTGATCCAGCGCCATGAACTTCACGAGTGCGCATCTCTGCAGCTAATACAAAGCGACCGATAAGTTGTGAAGTCGAATCCTTAAGGCGAGCCAATGAACGATGTGATCGATCGTATGTGCGGGGCCAACATGAAAGTGACTCAAGGCGCGTAAGGGCTGCTGCAACCTCATCTTTTGTGGCATCACTCTTATAGCTAGTAATCATTTCAGCATACAAAGTATCGAAGTCTCTTTCAAAATCTGAAACTTGTACTGAACCAACGAAGATCGCATCCTCAAGATCATGTACAGAGTAAGCGCTATCATCAGACCAATCCATAATTTGGGCTTCAATACATTGACGACCAACAGGAGCGCCGCTGCGAACCCAATTAAAGATCTCAACATCGTCATCATAAACGCCAAACTTGAGAGGATTAACACTGCGCGGCCATGGATATTTTGTTGCTGCATCAAGGCTTGCACGCGTCAGATTGAGTCCAACAGATTTTCCATTCGTATCAACCGTCTTTGCTTCGATGCGAGTGAGTAATCTAAAGCTCTGCGCGTTTCCTTCAAAGCCACCAAACTCTTGCGCAATATCGGCAAGTGCTTCTTCACCGTTGTGACCAAATGGTGGGTGGCCTAAATCGTGCGAAAGACATGCAGTCTCAAGTAGATCTGGATCTGCTCCGAGTGATTCACCGAGCTCGCGCCCAATCTGTGCGCACTCCATCGAGTGTGACAAGCGCGTGCGTTGAAAATCGTTCTCCCAAGGAACGGCAACTTGTGTCTTGGCAGCTAATCTGCGAAGGGCCGCTGAATGAATCACGCGCGCACGATCGCGCATAAATTCTGTTCGCCCAGCGCGCTTGGCGGGTTCGAAGAAGAACCGCTCCTGATCACTATCGCTGTATCGCATGGAGCTAGCCTAAGTGATCGCTGAGATGAATTCCTCTGCGTCCCAACGTGATGTAAGCCAGATAAGCCCCAGCTTCACGGATTAAGTAACGGTTGGTCGATCCTGAGAGAGAGTTGGGACCGTCAGGAACCGGCGCGCAGAATGGATCCGCTTCAAGATCACGCGCCATCGTAATTGAACGTTGGCAGTGAAAGGGATCGGTTGCAATGACGACAGATGTAAGTTTTCGCTCGCTCATCTCTTTTACGTAAACCTTTGTCTGCGTCAAAGTATCGCGACCTTCAGGGAGCGCGATCACAGCACTACGTGGAACTCCGTTGTTGATCAGCCAGCGGCGACCAGAGTCAGCTTCGGTAGTGCGATCACCGGGTGCTCCTGCGCCCACAGTCATCACAAGGGGAGCTACACCTGCACGAAAGAGTCGTACCGCTTCTTCAAGGCGCGCCTGCAGTACCGGGCCAGGAGTGCCATCGAGTTGAGCTGCACCTGGAATCACGATGACATCGGCAGTTGTGCGAAGTGAAGGATTATTCGCTGAGTTCCACGTAACAAAAAGTGCGTAGGCAGGAATTGCCACAATGACAGCAATTAAAAGTGCAATGGCTCGAAATATAAACTTAATCATTACCCACCCGAGAACATATCTTCTGCCTCGAGATGAATCATCTCATCTGGATCATTGAGCCATCCATCAGGAAGAGTCGGTGGTCGTCCATGGCTAGTACGTCCACGAGGTTTCTCTGCAACTTCAAGTGGATACGGTTGATCATCAAGTTGATCGAGCAAGGTGCGAAATTCTGCAAGGGAAGCGATCATTCCGAATTGTCTACGTAATTCACTATGAACGCTGAAGCCTTTGAGGTACCAAGCCATATGTTTACGCAAGTCGCGACAACCCCGGTCTTCAGATTCAAAGTAATCAACAATTAATTCACCATGTCGGAACATCACTTCACGAACCTCGTATAAAGATGGCAAAACACGTTCGTCATTTCCTGACATCGATTTCGTTAAATCTGTAAATAACCACGGACGCCCTAAACAACCACGCCCAACTACAACGCCGGCACAACCAGTCTGCTCCATCATCGCAACGCCGTCACTGCCTGACCAAATATCGCCATTACCAAGTGCTGGAACCCCAGTTGGCTTGAGATGCTCAACGAGAGATGAGATGGCAGACCAATCTGCCTTCCCCTCATACATTTGCGCAGCAGTGCGCGCATGAAGTGCCACCCAGGCAACGCCGAGCTCTGCGGCAGATTTTGCTGCATCCAAATATGTAATGTGATCGCTATCGATACCAATTCTCATCTTGACTGTCACCGGAATTCCAAATGGCTTTGCAGCATTTACCGCAGCTTCCACAATTGATGCAAAGAGTCTGCGCTTGTAGGGAAGTGCTGCTCCCCCGCCTTTGCGTGTGACCTTTGGTACAGGACATCCAAAATTCATATCGATGTGATCAGCTAAATTTTCGCGACCGATCATTTTTACTGCTTCGCTCATATGATGTGGATCAACGCTGTAGAGCTGAATTGAACGTGGCCATTCTCCAGGGCCGGGCTCGATCATACGCAAAGTTTCTGGAATACGTTCAAGTAATGCGCGAGCAGTCACCATCTCTGAGACAAAGAGTCCAGCGCCTTGTTCACGACATAACATGCGAAAAGGTGCATTGGTTATTCCAGCCATAGGGGCTAGAACTACCGGTGAATCAAGCTGATACGTACCGCTTGATAAAGGAAGTGTTAGCAACCCAGTAGTCGTGGCGCTAACCATGCCTGCACCTGATCAAGTGAGATGCGCTCTTGTGCCATAGTGTCACGATCGCGAATCGTCACCGCATTATCTTCGAGTGTTTCAAAGTCAATAGTGATGCAGTACGGAGTGCCGATTTCATCTTGGCGGCGATAGCGGCGACCAATTGCTCCAGCATCATCAAAATCGATATTCCAATTCTTGCGAAGTTGGTCTGCCAGATCACGCGCCTTAGGAGAAAGATCAGCGTTGCGTGACAATGGAAGAACTGCAACCTTGACTGGTGCTAGACGGTAATCGAGCTTAAGAACAACTCGCTTCTCCATCTCGCCCTTAGCGTTCGGTGCTTCGTCCTCTGTGTAGGCATCCATCAAGAATGTCAGTGCGCAACGATCAACACCTGCTGCAGGTTCGATAACAAATGGTGTCCAGCGCTCATTCTTCTCTTGATCAAAGTATGAGAGATCTTTTCCTGAAGCTGCAGAGTGTGCCTTGAGATCGAAGTCTGTGCGGTTAGCAATACCTTCTAGTTCGCCCCACTCGGTACCGGTAAATTCAAACTTGTATTCGATATCTGCGGTGCGCTTTGAATAATGTGAGAGCTTCTCTTTTGGATGATCGTAAACACGAAGGCGATCTGGATTAATGCCGAGATCTTTATACCAAGCAAGGCGTGTATCAATCCAATACTGATGCCAATCTTCGTCAGTTCCAGGAACTACAAAGAATTCCATCTCCATCTGCTCGAATTCACGTGTACGGAAGATGAAATTTCCAGGTGTAATCTCATTACGGAATGACTTTCCAATCTGGCCAATACCAAATGGTGGCTTCTTACGCGATGTCGTCATTACCTGATCAAAGTTAATAAAAATTCCCTGTGCTGTCTCTGGGCGAAGGTACGCCAAACCTGATTCATCTTCGACTGGTCCAAGGAAAGTTTTAAGTAGACCTGAGAATTGCTTAGGTGTTGTGAACTGACCTTTATTTCCACAAGCAGGACAGTTCATCTCTGTAAGAGATTCAAGCTTCTTCTTATGCTTTGCCTCGTATGCTTCTTCAAGATGATCTGCGCGGTAACGCTTGTGACATGCCGTGCACTCTGTCAGCGGATCGCTAAATGTTGCAACGTGGCCTGATGCTTCCCAGACTTCGCGTGCCAAGATCACACATGAATCAAGACCAACAACATCTTCGCGTCCCATAACCATGGACTTCCACCATTGACGCTTCACGTTATTTTTTAGTTCGACTCCGAGTGGGCCGTAATCCCATGAGGCGCGTAATCCGCCATAAATTTCAGAGGATGGATAAACAAATCCACGACGCTTTGCAAGTGAAACGATATTTTCTAAACGATCTACGGCCATGTTAATTTTCCATCCGGCGAATCTAAGAGCCGGTAAGTGGATCTAGACCGGCTGGCTGTCGGCGAAGAGCAACGGTCGTTGCTCAGCATGTACAAGTTTACCTTCTACTTATTATTCGTATGCCCCTGCTTCATCGATTGCACGAGCGAGCACAGGTATCGCTTCGAGCTTTGCACGCGTTGAACTAAGTGCTCGACGATACGAGCCGACGTTCTCCCAGCGTGTAGTGAGCACCCATAGGGTTGGTTCATCAAGATTTTGGCCTACTTCACCACCCACAAAGCCGGCTGCTTCAGCCAATACTGCTCGAACGCCCTCGAGCTCGGCACGAAAATTACTGGCTGAGCTCAAGGGGATCTCAAATCTGGCGACTGCAATCATGAGGCAAGGCTAGCCCCTTGCGTATGGGAATGAAAATCATTTTCATTTGTGGTACGGTCCAACTATGAATATCGCAATCGCCCTTGCCGCACTTACTGCCGTAGCAACCACACTTGGTGGATATCTGGCAATTAGAGTCAAAGATCGCCTCCATTTAGTCCTTGGTCTCTCAGCTGGGCTGCTTCTTGGTCTCGTCGCATTTGATCTCTTGCCTGAAATATTTGAGATGAACACTGATTCACTCAGCGGAGTCCCTGTGGTTTCTGTGGCACTAGTGACGGGATTTTTGCTACTGCACTTTGCTGAAAAAATATTTGGCTCACATGAGCCAGCACATTCAGATTACGGCCACGATCACGAGCACAGCATTAATCTGGCCGGAACTCTGGGCGCTCTAGCGATGGCAGGACATGTTTTTATCGACGGGTTGGCACTCGGTCTTGCTTTCCAGGTAAGTAACTCACTTGGTTATGCAGTCTTTATCGCAATCTTGGCACATGCATTTAGCGATGGTCTGAATACTGTTTCACTCCTTGTAAAGAGCGGGCACTGGACTAAGACTTCATTTATGTTACTCGGTGCTGATGCGCTGATGCGCATAAGCGGAGCCGCCCTTGCGACCTACATTGTTTTCTCTGAGGCATCAATGGCAATCTATCTTGCCGCCTTCTCTGGCTTTGTTATCTACCTTGCGACTTCTCACATCTTGCCCGAAGCTCATAGCCGTCATCCATCAAAATTGACGATGTTGGCAACTGTGTGTGGAGTAATTGCTATGTGGTTGATCGTTGGAAATATTGGACACTAACCATGTCTCGCTCTAATCCACGAGTGCTCAGCACTCTCGAACGTGCTGGAGGATTTGCTAGTGCGCAAGAGATTTATCGCCTCATGCAACGCGAGGGCGAGAGCATCGGACTCACGACTGTCTATCGCTCACTCCAGTCTTTAGTGGGCGACAAGATCGTCGATGTACTGCGACGTGATGATGGTGAAGCTATCTATCGCCTCTGTGGAGATGCCCATCATCATCACCTCGTCTGCAAAAGCTGTGGAGATACCGTTGAAATTGAGGGCGGAGCAATTGAAAAGTGGGCCAAAGTTGTCGCTGAAGAACATGGCTTTCGCGAGGTGGGACATACAGCAGAGATCTTTGGACTCTGCAGCAAGTGCTAATTTTTAAGCTTTTCCAAACCTTCTATCGCGATCTGAATATTCTTGGATCGCTCTCCATAAAGTCTTTCGCGTCACATCCGGCCACAAGACATCCATAAAGACAAACTCGGCATAGACAGATTGCCACGGCAAGAAGTTGCTGGTGCGCTGCTCCCCCGATGAGCGCAAGAACAAGTCCACATCGCTCATCTTTGGATCATAGAGATATGAAGCAAGAGTCTTCTCAGTAATCGAATCAGTTTTGACCTTGCCACGTTTTACATCGCGCGCAAGCTCTGTAGCGGCATCAACGATCTCAGATCGCCCGCCATAGTTCACGCACATGTTTAAGGTCAACACTTTATTTTTCTTGGTTAGATCCTGCGCCTCTTCCAACTCTTTGATTACAGAAGTCCAGAGACGCTTAGGGCGACCGATCCATTGAATCTTTACACCCATCTCATTCATCTTATCGCGACGGCGGCGCAAGACATCGCGATTAAAGTTCATAAGGAAACGCACCTCTTCAGGTGAGCGCTTCCAATTTTCGGTAGAGAAGGCGTAGGCACTTAACTCTTTAACACCAAATTCGATTGCACCCTCAACAACATCAAAGAGTGCTTTCTCGCCAGCTTCATGTCCTGCAGTGCGAGGTAATCCGCGATCTTTAGCCCAACGACCGTTGCCATCCATCACCACTGCAACGTGGTGTGGAATCTCAATCGCAGCTTTCTTACTCATGCACGCTCCACCATCGGCAGACTTCGTAGTCCGCGTTCAAGGTGCCATTGTAGGTAGGCGGCAACTAAGCCACTAGCCTCTCGTCGAAAACGAAGCTCACTATTTTGGGCACGATCCCAATTTCCGCTGATGAGATCACCCATGAGTTCTAAAGTTTCTGCTGCAGGGGTGGCAGATGCTGACGGGCGACAATCCGTACAGACCGATCCACCGCCAACGAGTGAGAAGTAACGGTGCGGTCCCGGTTTTTCACAGCGTGAACATTGACTCATCGAAGGGGCATACCCACCAATTGCTAACGAGCGCAACAGAAACGCATCGAGAATAAGGGAAGAGTCATAGCGATTTTCTGCCAAGGCTTTCATCCCGCCGACGACTAATTGAAATTCTTGTAGCGCCGGTTCGCTCTCTTGGGCGGTAAACCGTTCGGCTGTTTCTAAGATCGCTGAAGCAATTGTCCACCGTTGATAATCATTAGAGATTGCTTCTCCGTAATTCATGATCGCTTCGACTTGCGTCACGGTGTCAAAGGTCTTGCCGGTATACATCTGAATATCGACATGGCTTCCGGGTTCAAGACGTGCGCCGAATTTAGACATCGTGCGACGGACACCTTTAGCGACTCCGCGAATGCGCCCATGCTCACGGGTTAGCATGGTGATGATTCGATCTGCCTCACCCAACTTTTGGGTGCGCAGAACTATCGCTTCATCACGGTAGAGGCTCACGGGGTTACGGTAGTCAGCGAATGGCGCGATTTATCGCAGACACAACGGCCTTGAGCGAAGCGGTTGTTGTATTGGGGTCAACTCCTACGCCCCAATAGACATCCCCACCGATTGCACACTCGAGATAGGCAGCAGCTGATGCATCGCCACCTGCAGCGAGTGCATGTTCGTGGAAATCAAGAACGCGCACATCGACGCCGTAATTTTGCAAAATATTACAGAAGGCAGCAATTGGACCATTGCCATGACCAGATAGTTCGACTTCTTGCCCGCGATCAGTGATTGCAACCGTGAGTTGTACATCTTGATTCATCACAGAAGTTTGTGACAACCCCTTCAAACGGAATCGACCCCATGGCGCGCCATCGGTAGGAAGATATTCATCTTCAAAGATTGCCCATAGTTCATCGGCAGAAACTTCCCCACCTTGTGCTTCTGTCTTGCCTTGTACGATCTTAGAAAACTCAATCTGCAAACGACGTGGAAGGTCGAGGTGATGCTCTGTCTTCATCAGGTAAGCAACGCCGCCCTTACCAGATTGTGAATTTACGCGAATGACGGCTTCATAAGAGCGACCAATATCTTTTGGATCAATCGGAAGATATGGAACAGCCCACGTGTGTTGATCAACTTCTACGCCCGCAGCCTTGGCATCACGTGCAAGGTGCTCAAAGCCCTTCTTAATTGCATCCTGGTGTGAGCCAGAGAAAGCGGTGAATACTAAATCGCCGCCATATGGATGGCGCTCTGGAACCTTAAGTTGGTTTGCATATTCAACGGTGCGACGGATTTCATCGATATTTGAAAAATCGATATGCGGATCAATACCGTGGCTGACGAGGTTTATTCCAAGAGTCACAAGACAGACATTTCCTGTGCGCTCACCGTTACCGAAGAGAGTTCCTTCAATACGATCGGCCCCTGCGAGATATCCAAGTTCTGCAGCTGCCACACCTGTTCCGCGATCATTATGTGGGTGAAGAGAGACAATCACGCTCTCACGGTTTTCAAGATTGCGACACATCCACTCAATCGAATCGGCATAGATATTTGGTGTAGCCATCTCAACAGTTGCTGGAAGATTTATGATCGTCTTCCATGTTGGTGTTGGCTTCCAAATTGAATTGACCGCGTTACATACCTCAACAGCGAATTCGAGCTCAGTGCCGGTATAGGACTCAGGAGAATACTCAAAAGAGACTTTGGTTTCAGGGACAGTCTTCATGAGATCAAGACATAGCTGTGCGCCATCGGTGGCAATCTTCTTGATCCCATCTTTATCTAAACCAAAGACAACGCGACGTTGCAAAGTTGAGGTCGAGTTATAGAGGTGAACAATTGCCTGCTTAGATCCTTTAATGGACTCGTATGTTCTGCGAATGAGGGGTTCGCGAGCTTGGGTGAGAACTTGAATGATGACATCATCTGGGATGAGGTCTTCATCAATAATCTTGCGGACAAAATCGAAATCTGTCTGGCTGGCACTTGGAAAACCGACTTCAATCTCTTTATAACCCATCCCAACAAGTAGCTTGAACATGGCTAACTTGCGTGGAGTATCCATCGGATCAATCAGCGCCTGATTGCCATCGCGTAAATCGACAGAGCACCACTGAGGCGCAACTGTGATCTTCTTATTGGGCCAGGTGCGATCTATTAAATCAACTGGAATAAATGAGCTGTAGCGATGCACGGGCATCTGCGACGGTTGTTGCGGTGGAAAATTCATTTCTTACTCCTAAAGGTTGGGGCCGATGTGGTTTAACCGGCAGCACCAAACCCCGCGGCGAGGAGACCGGTTAATTGGCCTCGCAGCGGCGATGTAGGAGGAGTCCGCGTTCTTGCATGGGTTAAGAGTAACCCTTTGCTATTTATTCTTCAAGATCAGAGTGAGATCAGACCGGAATCAGAGTATTGGCGAAGATCTGCCATGCAAGGGCAGATTTAGCAATTAGTGAGAGCGTGATGTAGGTGCGCTCACCCACAAGATAATTCGACCACTTTCCAACCTTCTTATATTGCAGCCATTGCACGAGGGCGAATGAATTGAATAACGCGAAGATCGTGAACACAATGCCGTAGACAAATGCTGGCGCTTTAGTATCGCTAGTACCGCCAAGAGAAAGGACATAAAAGGCAAGACATAGCCAAGGAACGATTCCTGCAATACATCCAAAGATAAATGGAACCCATCCACCGTTGCCTGGCTCCTCATATTTTTCCTGAAGCCAACCGAAGAGAATCATTGATGCATTAACACCAAAGATTGCGATGAGGGCTGTGATATCTGAAATACCGGTGACCTGTGCAATTAAGACGATCATTACAGAAGAGCTGATCGAATACTCAACCCAACGGAAGAAGTTGCGATGAGCTGCAAGGCCTGCGATATAGCGTGGGAAGAACTTTGGGCTGACAACAATAAAGTGGGCAAGAGAAGAGAGTCCTAGAAAAATTGCAACGCCGACCGCTAGGGGTGCATCCCAAAGAACAATGAGATCGCCATAGGTGCTTCCTGGTGGGCCAGACATATACCGCGCTGTAATCGGTAGCGTGAAATCTGATGAAAGTGCAAGGACTGCCGCCATCTGCGCAAAGTGCAGAACACCTGCGATGATGTTGATGCGACGCAAACTACTGGATGTGATCTCTTTAGCCATAGCGCAAGAGTAATACTTGCGAGCCTAAAGAACGGGTAAATACCTATCGAGTTCGTAGGCACTTACTTGGCGACGATAGTCCTGCCACTCAGCACGCTTATTGCGAAGCACGAATTCAAAGACGTGTTCGCCCAAAGTCTGACGAATTAATTCGCTGCCCTCCATCGCCACAATCGCCTCGTGGAGATTTGCTGGCAGCGGTGCCGGGTTTGTACTTGGCTCTAAGACATAACCTTCTTCAATTCCCTTCAAGCCCGCTGCCAACATGACGGCAAAGGCAAGATATGGATTACATGCAGAATCTAACGATCGCAATTCAATGCGCGTGGAGTTCTCTTTATTCGGCTTATACATAGGAATACGTACCAGTGCTCCGCGATCACTCTGGCCCCAGTTAATTACAGCTGGCGCTTCTCCCCCTCCTTGTAAACGCTTATAAGAGTTAACCCATTGATTGGTAATCGCTGTCATCTCTGCGGCATGCTTCAAAATACCTGCAATGAATGAGCGACCGGTCTTTGATAAATGGAATTCAGCGCTGGCATCGTAAAACGCGTTCTTTTCGCCCTCAAAGAGTGAGACGTGAGTATGCATTCCGCTACCTGGATGATCCGTAAATGGCTTTGGCATAAAGGAGGCGTAAAAACCTTGTTCCAGTGCAACCTCTTTAATGACATGTCTAAATGTCATAATGTTATCTGCAGTGCTTAAAGCATCGGCATAGCGCAGATCAATCTCTTGCTGCCCAGGCGCGCCTTCATGATGGCTAAATTCGACAGAGATTCCCATCGCCTCAAGCAAGGTAATTGCCTGACGCCTAAAGTCATGGCCAACAACTGCAGGTGTGTGATCGAAATATCCACCCTGATCTACAGGTACCGGTGCAACACCTTTTTCAGGTTGTGATTTAAATAAGAAGAATTCGATCTCTGGATGGGTGTAACAGGTGTATCCCATCTTGGCCGCTTTATCTAAGGTGCGACGAAGTACATTGCGCGGATCAGAGTGCGACGGTGAACCATCTGGCATCGTGATGTCACAGAACATGCGAGCAGCACCCGGTGCCTCTGTACGCCACGGCAAGATTGAAAATGTTGCAGGATCTGGCTTTGCCAACATATCTGATTCGGTAATGCGCGCAAATCCTTCAATGGCAGAACCATCAAAACCAATACCTTCATCGAAGGCGTTTTCAAGTTCGGCCGGTGCAATCGCTACAGATTTAAGAGTGCCCAACACATCGCTAAACCACAAACGGATAAAGCGAATATTGCGCTCTTCAATAGTGCGAAGAACGAACTCTTCTTGCTTGCTGATCTGCTCGGCCATGGGGGCAATACTGCCAACTGATAATTACGGCAGTGTTACAAAATCTGCTCTTACTCGCCCTCACGCCAGCGTGTAGTCATCGGCAAACGGCGATCTTTTCCAAAGGCGCGGGATGAAACCTTGGTGCCAGGCGGATATTGGCGGCGCTTATATTCGGCCATATCAACAAGGCCGATCACCCGCGCGACAAGTGCGCTATCAAAACCTGCAGCAACGAGCTCTTCGTATCCGCGATCATGATCGACATACTCGGTCAGCACTTCATCAAGGATTGTGTAATCGGGCAGTGAATCAGAATCTTTCTGATCTGGGCGAAGTTCAGCACTTGGCTCTTTCTCAATAGATGCCATCGGAATCGGTGGCACTTCACCTAACTCGATCGCTCTGGCATTGCGCCATCTGGAAAGCGCCCAGACATCTGTCTTATAAATGTCTTTAATCGGGGCAAAGCCACCGACCGCATCACCATAAAGTGTTGAGTAACCAACGGCCAGCTCTGATTTATTGCCGGTAGCTAAAACTAGGTGACCTTCTTGATTTGAAATTCCCATCAACGTTGTGCCGCGAACACGAGCTTGCACATTCTCTTCAGCTAAACCTTTGAGAACGACGTTGGCGGTAAAGGCATCGACCATCGGTGCAATAGGAATTGTGCGAAAGTGCAGGCCAGTGTTTGTAGCCATCTGTGCCGCATCTGCCAGCGAGTGATCAGATGAGTACTTACTTGGAAGAGCCACACCGTTGACGCACTTAGCGCCGAGGGCATCGACTGCGATGGCGGCAACAAGGGCTGAATCGATTCCGCCTGATAGGCCAAGGACCACACTTCTAAAGCCATTTTTCGCTACATAATCACGCAAGCCCGTAACGAGCACTTTCCAGATCTCTTCTTCGATAGAGGTCCGCTCTGCAATCGCAGTAACAATCGGGGTTGTTTGCGCAATCACATCTTCGCTGATGATGACATCGGGGCTACTTGTTTTGCCGTCACAATCCAGATCAACGATCATCACACCTTCATCACAATGTGGGGTGCGCGCAAGTAATGCACCAGTGCGATCAACGACCATTGAATCTCCATCGAAGACCAAGTCATCCTGACCGCCGACCATGTTGACATAGACAAATGGCGCATCCATGCGCAGCGCTTCTTTGCTAACGAGTGCAAGGCGCACATCATCTTTATTACGTTCAAAGGGCGAACCATTTGGCACGACGACAAGTCCCGGCGAGCGCTGGGCAAGTTCGGCAAGTACACCCTCTGGGTGCCAGATGTCCTGGCAGATAAGTACGCCGACATCAACGCCATGAATTCGAACGACCAGGGTTGAATCTCCGGCAACGAAATTTCTATATTCATCAAAGACACCGAAGTTTGGAAGATGGGTCTTGATATATCGAGCTTTGACGTGGCCGCCATGAATAACAGCTGCCACATTTTGTGGACCACCTGTTGGGGCCTCATCGAGATAACCAACGATTGCAACAAGATCGCCGTGACCTTGTTCTGCTAATTCTGTGGCCAGCGCAGCGATCGCCTTCTTGCTTGCCAGGCGAAATGATGAGCGCAGGGCTAAATCCTCAACGGGATAGCCGGTCAACACCATCTCCGGAAACACGATCAGGTGCGCACCCTCAGCTGCGGCAGCTGCCACTGCGCGCACGACCTCTGCGCTATTGCCGGCGAGATCTCCAACAGTGGGATTGATCGCAGCCAGGGCAATACGCAGGCGATACTGGCCGGCTGCCGACTTCATAAGCTAAGCCTACTTGCACTACCCTTGATCTCACACCCGGGGACTTAAACGGTAAGCGCCGTAAGCCTCGAGGTAAGGAGAAGTACTTATGTCTACATCCCAGAATTCCCTGTACGGCGGTTCACGCCATCGCAGAGTCACCATCCTTGATCTCAAAGCTGCCAAGGTAGCTGGAGAAAAATGGGCGATGCTCACTTCTTACGAGCAGATGACCGCAGCGATATTTGATGAAGCCGAAATCCCAGTCCTGCTCGTTGGTGATTCGGCCGGAAGTAATTTCCTCGGCGAAGAGAACACCATCCCTGTCACAGTCGATGAGTTAATCCCCCTTGCTCGCGCCGTTGTTCGCGGTTCGACCCGGGCGATGGTCGTAGCAGATCTCCCCTTTGGAAGTTATGAAATTTCTCCTGAGCAAGCACTGGAAACATCAGTGCGCTTTCTTAAAGAGGCTGGAGTCATGGCGGTCAAACTCGAAGGTGCCCACTTAGCAACTGTTGAAAAATTAACCGCTTCAGGAATTCCAGTTATGGGCCATCTCGGCCTTACTCCGCAATCACTTCATCAATTAGGTGGCTATCGAGTGCAGGGTCGAAGTGATGGCGATGCCATTCTTGAAGCAGCGTTGGCCCTAGAAAAATCAGGGGCATTCGCTATTGTGCTCGAGCTAGTTCCGGCCGAATTGGCAGCTCGCATTACTGCCGCACTTTCGATTCCAACAATTGGAATCGGTGCCGGTGTTGGTTGCGATGCCCAAGTGTTGGTCTGGACTGACATGGTCGGGCTAACGAAGACCGCACCCAAGTTGGCAAAGGCATATCGCGATCTGCGCGGTGAGATCATTGGTGCTGCCCGAGAATTTGCCGATGATGTTCGCAGCGGGGCATTTCCTTCTGAGGATCAGACCTTCCACTAGTAGTTTTGGCTCGGGTGGGCTACTAGGATCCCGTAAATGAAGAAGATGGCGATTGATCTCACGCCAATGCGAAAGTATCGAGATTTTAGATACTTGTGGACATCGGGGCTGATCTCAAACCTCGGTTCAATGATCACCTACGTCGCAATTCCCTTTCAGGTAAAAGAGCTGACTAACTCTTACCTTGCCGTCGGCATCAGTGGATTGGTCGAACTTGTACCACTAATTATCTTCGGCCTCTATGGCGGAGTCTTGGCCGATGCCGTCGATCGCAAGAAGATGATCTGGCTGACAGAGGCCGCCGCAGCCATCCTCTCTCTGATCTTGTTACTCAACGCCCTCTCATCCGAACCCAAGCTCTACATCATCTACATCGTCGGTGCCGCCTTTGCCGCCGTCAATGGTCTGCACGGACCAAGTGCTGATGCGATCTTGCCCAGAGTTGTTGGCCATAAAGACATTCTCAGCGCCGGCGCACTGATGAGTCTTCGTCGCCAATTTGGAATCATCGTTGGACCTACCATCGGCGGAATTTTGATCGCAACCTATGGAGTCTCAACAGCATTCGCAGTTGATCTCGTGAGTTACATAATCTCACTTGCAATACTTGCTCGCGTTAAAAAGGTACCGCCTTCTCATGAGGCCGAAAAGCCATCCCTGGCAGCACTTTGGGAGGGTGTGGCATATGCCAGAAGTCGCCAAGATTTAAAGGGAACATACATCGTCGACCTGGCAGCAATGTTTCTTGCAATGCCGATTGCACTCTTTCCGTTCTGGGTTGATCAAGTAAGGGCGCCTTGGGCGCTCGGACTCTTTTATTCGGCCGGAACAATCGGCGCACTCGTTGTCACTCTGACAAGTGGATGGACTAAGTCGTATCGTTTTCATGGCCGAGCATTTATGTGGGCAGCTGCCGGGTGGGGTGCATCGATTGCACTGGCCGGGGCGACCGACTATCTCTATCTGGTCCTCTTCTTTCTTGCCGCCGCCGGGGCATCTGACATGGTCAGCGTTTTATTTCGCCATGCAATTTGGAATCAGACAATCCCCGATCATCTGCGAGGACGTTTGGCCGGAATCGAATTACTTTCCTACACAGTGGGGCCATTGGTGGGACAACTCAGGGCGGCATCGATGGCAGGTGCTACTACGTTGACTATTTCGGTAACTTCGGGCGGTATTGCCTGCGTGATTTTCGTCGGAATTCTGGCAATTTTCCTACCCAAATTACGCAAATATGATGCCGAAACGAACGAATATGCCGTTGCAGAGAGAAAAAGACGGGCTGAACGGGAAAATTCTCCCGAAAATACCAACCCGTAACTATTTTTTCGACATTTTTCGACTATCAAGGACGGGTTGAGGAATTATTTGCAGTAACTTTTTTGTAAATTTCGCAAATCTTACAAAGATGCATATGAAATCGAAATAAATAATCTGCGACACGCACTCCAATATTTCTCACTATGTACTAGCGAAAGTTGCGCATTTCCGTCACACTTATCTACGCAACAGGTTTGGGTGACGGATCCGAACCATTCCGATAGGAGAAGTACGTGGCCGCAGCAAAGAAAACTGCTCCAAAGCGCCGTAAGAAGGCAGCTGCTCCAGCAGCTCCAAAGAAGCGCCGTAAGAAGGCAGCTGCTCCAGCAGCTCCAAAGAAGCGTCGCAAGAAGGCAGCAGCTAAGAAGGCAGCTCCAAAGCGTCGCAAGAAGGCAGCAGCTAAGAAAGCTGCTCCAAAGCGTCGCAAGAAGGCAGCAGCTAAGAAAGCTGCTCCAAAGAAGCGCAAGAAGGCAGCAGCTAAGAAAGCTGCTCCAAAGAAGCGTCGCAAGAAGGCAGCTCCTGCAGCTGCTCCAAAGAAGCGCCGCCGCAAGAAGGCAGCAGCTAAGAAGTAATTATCAATTAAAAAAACCCGCCACTCTATGTGGCGGGTTTTTTTATGCCGATTTTATTCGCGCGCAGTTTCACTACGAAAAGACTCTTCTATCCGTGAAAAGATTTTAGCTAATGCTTCTTGATCCTGATGAGATAAGTGATTAAGAAAATGCGAGCGCACACTTGCAACGTGGTCAGGGGCTGCAGCGACGATCGCCTTCCAACCCTTAGCTGTCATAACGGCAAAGAAGCCACGTTTATCCGTTGGGCAGGCCTCGCGCTTTACCCAACCAGCCTTTTCCATAACTGTGATGCGATGTGATAAGCGCGAGCGCGATAGGAGGGTGATAGAGGCGAGTTCGTTCATGCGCAACCGCCGATCTGGGGCATCACTGAGTTGGGTCAAGATTTCATAGTCGGGCATCGAAAGATCGTGGCCCTCTAAATCATTATCTAGCGCCTCTAAAAAGCGTCGGCTGGCAATGATGTAGCTGCGCCAGGCCTTCATCTCGGCTGGGTTAAGCCAGCGCGGTGCGGTAGCGTTTTGCTCTGGCATAAGGAGAGTCTACGCTAACAGTTGAACTTTCAACTAAATATTTATAAGGGGTTTTGCGCGTGAGTACTAGTACCA